>JAIJLI010000099.1 GCA_022722495.1 Dialister sp.
CTTTAACCCAATGCATAGTACAAGACGCAACCGCTGGTGAGCAAGACGTAGGATGGTATTTTCGGAGGCGGATGGAGGGTCATGTGCTTGCAAAATAGAAATGGAGGAAAAGTAGAATGGCAGGTAAAAAATGGAAGAAAATTTTGGCAGCAGGTCTTTGCGGGCTGATGGCTGCGGGACTCATCGCAGGATGCGGCGGCAGTGACGGCGGCAAGAGTGATGCGAAGATGAAGGTCGGGGTGGTACAGATCGTGCAGCACCCGGCACTGGATGAGTCGAACAAAGGCTTTGTCGATGCACTGAATGAACAGGGGCTGAAAGACAAGGTCGATATCGATCAGCAGAATGCCCAGGGCGACCAGTCGAATCTACGCTCGATCGCCAATCGCTTCGTTTCCGGTAACTACAACCTGATCTGTGCGATCTCTACACCGGCAGCGCAGACGATGGCGAATGCGACGGACAAGATCCCGATCATTTGTACGGCGATCGCTGATTTCAAAAATGCGAAGCTCATGAAGTCGGAAAAAACGCCGGACAGCAATATCACAGGGACCCACGACAGAGGTCCGCTGGATAAGCAGGTGGCACTCATTCATGAGATCCAGCCGAATGCAAAGAAAGTCGGTATCATTTACAATTCCAGTGAAATCAACTCCGTCATTCAGGCCGATCGTCTGAAAAAGGCTTGCCAGCCGCTTGGCATCGAAGTCGTCGAGCTCACGGTGAACTCGGTGAATGATGTGCAGCAGGTGGCCGAGGGCTTCCTTGGAGGCAAGGTCGATGCGATCTTCGTTCCGACGGATAATATCATCGCTTCATCCATTCCGACACTGATGGCCGTCGCAAATAAGGAAAAGATCCCGGTCTATGGTGCAGAGGTGGGTCATGTGAAGTCCGGCGTCCTTGCTTCGGAATCCATCAGCTTCTATGACATCGGTCACAGAGCGGGCGAGATGGCAGCAGAGATCCTGAAGGGCAATAAAAATGTCAAAGATTTCCCTGTCGAAGGGGCTGACAAATCGAAACTTTACATCAATAAAGCAGAAATGGAAACGCTCGGCATCACCATCCCGCAGTCGGTTCTGGACCGCGCGGAAATGATGTAGTAGTAAGGAAACGCTGAATTACCTTAAGCAGGCATTTGCCGGGAGATACGGTTTGCATGTTCCCTGTGTATAAGTAAGGCGTACAAAGGAGTAACCTTTTCCCTGAAAGAGGAAGAGGTTACTTTTCCTTGTATAAAAGAGAAAGGAAAACCTCATTGGCTTCGAAACTGAAACAGCTGTGGTGGCTCATGCTCATTTTCGCCATCTGTAATATCGCGATGGCTATTCTCCTCTATAGTGACAGACCGGTACCTGTGGATGAAAATCCGCCGGTCCCGATCGCTAGGAAGGAAGTCTATAGCATCGGCATCCTGCAGTCGGATGATCTGCCTGAGCAGGATAAAATGCTTCAAGGCGTCATGGCGTCTCTTGAAGCCGGCGGCTATCAGGACGGAAAGAATATGAAGGTCGAGCTAGTCAAAGCAGCTGGCAGTGAACGCAAAGTGAAGAGTGCGGTGAATCAATTCGTCCGCAGCAAGAAGGATCTCATCATTGCCATCGGCACTCCATCAGCCAAAGCGGCCGCAAAGGTGACGAAGAGCATCCCCGTCGTCGGTGTCGGTGTTCTTTATTTCCAGAAGGATGAAGATTTCGAAGACCATGAAAACTTCACCGGTATCAGCGACTATCCGCAGGTCGTGAATCAGGTACGCATGGCATCTCGCTTCATGAAACTCGATCCGATGGGTGTCATTTACAATCCCAAGGATGAGGGGGCTCTAAATCAGGTCAAGATGCTTCGCGTCGTCGCAGAGCAGAAGCAGCTGAAGCTGGTGGAGATCAAATATAACGACAGCGAAAAAGCAGGGCCGCAGTTTGAAAAATTGATTTCTCAGGTCAAATGCGTCTATATGCCGGAAGATCCGATGGTTCTTGCACACTTTGATGAAATGGTGAAGATCGCCACAGACGCCTGGGTGCCGATCATTGGCGAGCAGAAAGAAATGGTTTCCCGCGGAGCCGTCCTCTCCGTGTCTCCGTCCTATTACCGCATGGGATTCTCCGGCGGGCGTATGGCCTGCTGGCTTCTTGCGGGAGAAAAGATCCCGAAGGATATCCTCATCACCAAGCAGCATGATCCGGAGCTTGTCATCAATATGAGACAGGTGAATGCTCTCAACATTCCACTTCCCAGTGACATCTGGCAGCGCGGCAGAAAGCTCTATCTTTATGATGGACAGCCGGCAAGACCGTAAAAAATTAGAAGTTAAGAATTAAGAATGAAGGTGGCAGTTTCGCCGCGTATATATGAGGCGATGCCCGAAGGTGCCATTTAAGTCACCAGTTACAAGTCACGTTTAATCCGTAGCATAGCAGAAAAGGAGCATTGAATTTACATGGCAGATTTAGCATTTTCCACCGTTGCCCAAGGGCTCATGTGGTCCATCTTGGCCATTGGTGTATTTCTTTCCTTCCGCGTACTGGATGTACCGGATATGACCTGCGAAGGCAGCTTCCCGCTGGGCGGTGCTATCGCAGCATCCATGATCGCAGCCGGTGCTTCGCCATGGCTTGCCATCGCAGCCGGTGCTTTCGGCGGTCTTCTGGCCGGTATAGTGACTGGTATTCTTTACACGAAGCTCAAGATCCCGGCGATCCTCGCAGGGATCCTGACCATGATCGCGCTCTACTCGGTGAACCTGCACGTTATGGGGAAAGCGAATATTTCCCTGCTTCGTGTGGACACCATCTTCTCGACCACGGCGAGTCTCCTGCATGTCAGCAACTCTGTCGCGGCCTTCCTCGTGCCGGCAGTGCTGCTTTTCCTCTGCAGTGCTTTCATTTACTGGTTCTTCGGTACCGAGCTTGGCATGTGCATCCGCGCGACCGGGTATAATACACAGATGGTGCGCGCCCAGGGTGTAAATACCGATACCATGATCATCATCGGTCTTTTCATTTCGAATGCCCTCATCGGTCTCTGCGGCGCGGTCGTTGCACAGAACAACGGCTTTGCTGACGTAGGCATGGGCATCGGTACCATCATCATCGGGCTCGCATCCGTCATCATCGGTGAAGTCATTCTTGGCATAGACAGTTTCTCTGCTTCTCTCGCTGCCGTCATCCTCGGCTCCGTCATTTACCGTGTGGTCATCGCTGTCGTCCTCTATATGGGCATGCCGCCGAATGACCTGAAGCTTTTTACTGCTATTATTGTTGTCCTTGCACTGGCTGCACCAATGATCAAAGGCAAAGTCAATGTCGGAAAGTGAGGCTGATCCCATGTTAAAAGTTACCAACATCAGCAAAACCTTCTTCAAGGGCACCAGCAATGAAAAGAAAGCATTGAATGGTTTGTCGCTCACTCTGAATGATGGGGATTTTTGTACCGTCATCGGCGGCAACGGCGCGGGCAAGAGTACGCTTCTTAATGCCATCGCCGGCGCGTATATTCCCGATGCAGGGACGATCGAGATCAATGGCAAGGACGTCACCCGCGTCAGCGAATACAAGAGAGCGAAGTATATCGGCCGCGTTTTCCAGGATCCGCTGAAAGGGACTGCGGCCGGCATGCAGGTCGAAGAGAATCTTCTTCTTGCTTCCCGAAGAGGGGAGAGCCGCCGCCTGAAATGGGCTTTTTCCGCAGGAGATCATGAGAAATACAGAGACATGGTGGCTCGTCTGGATCTAGGTCTGGAGGCTCGCCTCGGCACCCGCATCGGACTTCTTTCCGGCGGGCAGCGCCAGGCTCTCACGCTACTCATGGCGACCATGAAAAAGCCGGACATCCTTCTTCTCGATGAACCGACAGCCGCTCTCGACCCGAAGACAGCGTCCAAGGTGCTGAAAATCACCGATGAGATCGTCACCGAACAGCATCTGACGACACTGATGATCACGCACAACATGAGAGACGCGCTGAAATACGGCAACCGTCTCATCATGATGAACAGCGGTCGTATCATCGCGGATTATACACCGGAAGAAAAGAAAAGTCTCACCATCGAAGATCTGCTGAAGAAATTCGAAGAGACCAGCGGTACGGTCAGTGACCGCGTCGCTTTGGGATAATGTGAAAGCCTCTCTGCCATTGGTGCAGAGGGGCTTTTGGTGTTTAGTGTGACTAGTGACTGGTGACTGGAGACTAGGAGACATCAGACTCCCGTATCGTCATTTCGAGCGAAGCGAGAAATCTTTTTTGCAGACCGCTAAACGAAGGATGCGTGAAAGCAGAAATATGTAGCACCAAGGCGTCGTTTCCGTGCTGGTGCTTATGTGATACTGACAGCAGTTCAAGAAAGATCCCTCGGCTTCGCTTCCGATGACGATGGCGCGAAGCACTATCAAAATTCCGCGGCGCTTCCATATTTTTATGCGACGCACCACCATTTCTAATTTCTAATTTCTCATGCAAGCGAGGCTTTCAAACGGAATCAAAGGGCAGCACGCCACAAGGGTTAAGTTTGAAAGCAGGGATTAGGGATTAGTGGCTAGGGATTGGGAGCCTCAGGTGACTGGTAGCTAGTGACTGGTGACTACATACAACCCTCGGGCATCGCCATTATTTTTACTCGCGGCGCTTCTATTTTTTCATGCGCCGCACCAGCACTCCTAACTCCTAACTCCTAACTCCTAACTCCTAATTTCTAACTGGCGAACAAAGCTTTCATACACAATCAAGGGACGGCACGCTCAAGGGGCGAACCCTGAACCTGTAATTCCCCTTGCACTTTCCTTGATTTCCATGTATAATAATTATCGTTGTGAATACTGTATCCCAGTGGCACGTATCTCCGGCGGCGACTTAGATACAGCTCATGTGTTATTTTAGGAGGCTATTATGCTTACAACCGAACTGAAGAAAGAAATCATCGAACAGTATGCCACCCATGAAGGTGACACCGGATCTCCGGAAGTTCAGATCGCTATCCTCACCAAGAGAATCGTTCTGCTCACCGAACATTTGAAATCCCACAAAAAGGATCATCATTCCCGTCGCGGACTGCTGAAAATGGTCGGCCAGAGAAGAAACATGCTCGACTACCTGCGTCGCAGCGATATTGAACGTTACAGAGCTCTCGGTGCTAAACTGGGCCTGCGTCTGAAATAATTAAAAATTTTTCCACTTATATAGACATAGATAATTCACAGGAAAGCAGTGGCCATTGCCGCTGCTTTTTTGTTGCTAGAAAAGGAGCAGCGGGTGAAAACGGATCCATCAGGGGCGGATCAGATCGGTTTGCGGATGACGGTCACTGCTTTCTTATGTTTATACAAAAAACATTGACCTTATTCATAAAATGCTATACAATTTATAACAAAGTATCTTCCATACTTTCGGGAAGTATGGCTTCGTTTATGCAGATATTTCAGTCTATGCATAAAAGTATGTTTATGAATTACTTGAGGAGGACAGCTATGAAACGATATAGAATCATGAAAATCAAAGAGATCATTCAGTCGCAAATCATCGAGACACAGGAAGAGCTGGCAAATGCTCTCAAAAAAGAGGGGATCGTCGTGACACAGGCGACGGTGTCCCGTGATATCAAGGACCTGATGCTTCTCAAGATCCCGTATGGGGATGGGCATTATCGGTATGCTCTCCCGAGTGAAAAGCCGAATGTGATGTCTAAGAGTCACACCGCGATTCTTTTCCAGGAAGCGGTCATCCGGATCGATAGTGCGATGAATATGGTCGTGCTTCACACATTGCCGGGTTCTGCATCCTCGGTCGCCTTTGCCATCGATCATTCCAGGACAGAGGAGGTCATCGGTACACTGGCGGGGGATGATACGGTGCTCCTGATCCTGAAGACGCCGGATGATGTACCGGCTATGATCAAAAAGCTTCAGGGTCTCTTGAAAAATTAACGAGGTTGCCATGCTGCAGAGTTTACATATCGTGAATTTTGCCATCATCGAGGATACGGTGATCGATCTCACGAAAGGGGTCACGATTTTTACGGGTGAGACAGGAGCGGGAAAGTCGATTCTGATCGATGCTCTTGCGGTTCTCACCGGACGGCGCGCGAAGACGGATCTCATCCGTACCGGCGCTGATTTCTTCAAGGTGGAAGGGATCTTCTATGCGGATGACAGCATCGTCTCTGCTTTGCAGGAGCTTGGGATCGAGTGTGAGGGGCGCGAAGTGATCCTGTCGCGCAAGCTGAATAAGTCGGGGCGCGGTCTCTGTACCATCAATGGGGATTTCTGTACCGTCAAACAGCTCCAGAAGATCGGCAAGATGCTGGTGCGTCTGCATGAACAGAATGACAATATGGAGCTCTTATCCATCCCTTTCTGTGAAAAGATGGTGGATTCGGGGACATCGGAGGTAGTAGCTGCCTACAGGGACTATCAGGATTCCTACCGGGAGTGGAAAAATCTGAAGGATGCCCTCGAGGACTATGAGAATGCGAAGCAGGAGCGGGAGCGGCGGCTGGACATTCTGGAGTGGGAGCTTTCCCAGATCTCCTCCGCACATCTTTTGCCGGATGAGGATGAGGAGATCGAGAAGAAGCTCTCCGTCCTCCAGAACCATGAGCGCATTTTCCGATCGGTGCATCAGGCACTGGAGCTTCTGACGGCAGAAAATGGTCCGCAGGATGCCATCGGGGATGCGATCCGTGAGGTGTCATCGGTCTCCAAGTATGGCGAAGCGCTGGAAGCCTTCGTCGAGTCACTGAACAGCGCCTCGTATGCGCTGGAAGATGCCATCAATGGGCTTGATTCCTACATTTCAGATACCGATTTCTCTGAGGAAGAGCTGAATGAACTGCAGAGCCGGGATGAAGTGATCTCTGAAATGAAACGAAAGTATGGTCCGACGCTTTCGGATGTGCTCGCCTATGAAGCAAAGGCAAAAAAGGAATATGAGGCGCTGAAGGAAGTCATCTATGACAATGAGGCGCTTCAAAAAAATTATGCATCACTGACCGGTCTTTTGATGAAGAAGGCAGAGGTGCTGAATCGGTATCGCATGATCTCCTCGAAGAGAATCCTCACAGGGGTCGTCACGACGCTGAAAGATATGGGCATGGAAAATGCGCGGATGGAGCTGCACCTCGTCGCTCAGAAGAGCCCGATGCCTAATGGCGCAGAGGAGATGGAATTTTATTTCTCGGCGAACCCGGGGGAGCCGCTCCGCAGCATGCGCGATACGGCATCCGGCGGGGAGATCTCCCGTATTGCGCTCGCCATTGAGATGGTGATCTCTCACCTGCTCTCGCAGCAGACA
>JAIJLI010000100.1 GCA_022722495.1 Dialister sp.
TCTCATAAACGACGTACTTGAGACGCTCTTTCCCGCTCTCTTTCATGCCGCCTGTGCCCTATCCGCCCCTTCGGGGCACCTTCCCCTCGAGGGGAAGGCTGACGATACGAGGATACCGTCATCTAAAATGCGGCGAAGCCGCCACCTCAACCCCTGAACCCCGAACCCATTTTATCCATAAGGAACATCTCACTATCATGAATTACTCCAACATCAAAGAATACGATATCGCCAATGGTCCCGGCATCCGCTACACGCTCTTTGTCTCCGGATGCACGCACCACTGCAAGGGCTGCTTCAACCCTGAAACATGGGACTTCGCCCACGGCAAGCCCTTCACGAAAGACATCGAAGACCATATCTTGGAAGAAGTCGGACAGGAATATTACGAAGGCCTCACCCTTTTGGGCGGCGAACCCATGGAACCCTCCAATCAGAAAGGCCTTCTCTCCCTCGTCACGCGCTTCAAGGAGCGTTACCCACAGAAAACCATCTGGTGCTTCTCCGGCTACCTCTTCGACCGTGATCTTCTCGGCCACTTTGCCAAAATCATGCCGGAAACGATGGAGCTCTTGAAGCGCATCGATGTCCTTGTCGATGGTGAATTCATGCTCGACAAAAAGGACGTCACCCTCCTCTTTAAAGGCTCTTCCAACCAGCGCACCATTGACGTGCCAAAAAGCCTCGCCGCCGGAAAAATCATTGCCTGGGATCCCAGAGATACCAGCATGTCTCCGAATTCGAAGATCTAGGGAAACGTGCGCGCTTCTCTTCTATGCAGTCCCCGCCCCCTAGCTCCCATCCAAAAAACGCCATCCTTTCGGATAGCGTTTTTTTCACTTTCTTAATCCACGGCAGGAGCTTCTCCGTCCTGATCCGGATCCTTTTTCTTGAAGATCGTGCGATAGCCTTCTACCGCAAGCTCCAATGCAAGGACGATAAGGAAGGAACCGATAATGGCCTGTGCATACGGGCCCCAGTCAGCGCCGCCCTTCATGATGAGAAGGATCTGATTTCTTACGATCAGAGCCAGCGAGCAAAGGGTGACGACCATCATGAAAGACATCGGGAAGAGGAACATCCTATTGTTCTTGCCTGCATTGCCGAGCCATGCTGCGACAGCCAGGAGGCCGATGCCGGCCAGCAGCTGGTTCGCTGCACCAAAGAGCCCCCAGATCTTCATAAAGCCGTTCATGCCAAGCATGATACCGAGGAATACCGTGAGGATGGTCGCAAAGTATGGATTGACCATCATTTTCTTGAAGCCGCTCTTGATATCTTTCGGTGTTTCACCCGGTTCGAGCCAGAATTCCTGGAACATGAAACGAGCCAGACGTGTCGCTGTATCCAGAGAGGTCAGGCAGAATGCAGAGTACGTCAAGACGAGCAGGGTGTACATGGAGGTCTCCATGCTTTCGAGTCCCGGGATCGCACCGATCATCGCAGCAATGCCGCCGGCGAAGATATCGGTCGCACCTTTCACATGACCCGTTTCTCTCGCATAAGCGATGGCACAGAGGGTGATGATCGCGAGTACGCATTCCAGCAGCATGCCGCCATAAGCGATCGGCTTTGCATCCGATTCCTTATCCAGCTGCTTAGACGTCGTGCCGGAGGATACGAGAGAGTGGAAGCCGGAGATCGCACCGCAGGCTACGGTCGTGAAGAGGATCGGGAACATGTACTGTATGCCATTGCCATTGTCTACCGCAAAGCCGGTGTAAGCCGGGAAAAGGTCCGGCTTGATATCCGGATGTGCACCTACGATGCCCACGACAGCGACAGCCAGCATCGCATAGAGCAGGAAGGAAGACAGGTAGTCACGCGGCTGGAGCAGGATCCAGACCGGAGTGACGGAGGCGATGGTGATGTAGAGACCGATGAGCCACATCCATGTGGTGGTGGAGAAATACAGCGGATGCCAGTTCATGCCGACCGCCATGCAGGCTACGATCGCAGCGACGCCCAGGATGGTGGAGGTCACCATGGAGGTGTGACGGCGATATACAGCAAATCCGAATACGATAGCAACAAGGATGAAGAGGAGCGATACCATGGCGACCGAAGCCTGTGTCGCGCTCTTGGCTTCATTTAAGACGCCGTTTTCATAGGTCGCCCCGAAGGTAGACGCTACGATCGCAGCGAAAGCTGCTACGACGAGGATCAGCGTCAGATACGAGAAAATAATGAAGAGCTGCTTGGCTCTCTTGGACATATTCGCAGAAATGATCTCCCCGATGGACTGCCCCTTATGACGGACAGAAGCGAAGAGCGCCCCGAAATCATGGACACCACCGAAGAAGATACCGCCGATCAGCACCCACAGGGTAACCGGCAGCCAGCCAAACATAGCGGCCCCGATCGGTCCGGTGATCGGGCCTGCGCCAGCGATGGAGGAGAAATGATGCCCCATCAGCACCGGTGCCTTTGCCGGCACATAGTCGATGCCGTCATTCATGGTATGCGCCGGTGTCGGGAGATCCCCCTCACCTACGCCCCATTGCTTGACCAGCCAGCGCCCATAAAATACATAACCACAAAACAAAATCACTAAACAGACAGCCAATAATACCAGTGTATTCATAATCATTCTCCTTTCTCCTTGACTTCCTTGTCTGCCCCTCACAGCAAACCGCTGCTTATTGTTGATCGTTTGAGATTCTTTGAACCTTTTCTCACGCTTCCATCCGCACAGATCCTTCGAAGAGCTTCTTCAGGCCCTTTTCCATGCAGCGTCCTGCCTTATTGAAATAGAACCGATCATCACGAAGTGCCAAACATCCCGCATGGTACTCCATCCATCCGTGGAAGGAGAAGCGGAAGGTCTTGTAATACTTGCACTTTTCCAAAGCGATCCTGGCTTCCTCATCGACCGTGTCGCACAGAAAGACCGGTGAGATATACGTATACATATGTCCAGATCCGATGTGTGCCATATCCATCCCCGCCTGATACGCGTAGTCCCTGCAGGCATCAAAGACTTTTTTGGATAGATGAGGAACAGAAAAGACGAAGACGAACTCTTCCTGATGCATCGACCATAGCTCATTCGAATGGAGAATGAAATATCTCTCTGCCCTTTCGTAATATTCACATACCGCAGACAGAGACGCCCCCTCGGGCAGGAAGGGTGCCGTCAGATCCTTTGCCTCCCGGAGCCCTTCTCCCGGCGATTCTCTCACGCCGTCAAAACGCGTGATCGTATAATACCTGCGGTACGCCGCGAGCAGACGCTCCACCGCATCCTTCCTGGCCCTCATTGACCTCCCCCTCTGAACTTTTCATAACAAAATCTTCTAGAATCATAACAAATCCGAAATTGAGTTTCTCTCATTATACATTGCCTTTCTTGAATAATATAATAAAAGATACTTATAACAGGCATGAAGAATTATTGTATATCAAAAAGACCTATATCTCTTACATGTGTACTCTATTTTTCTAAAAAAAGGTAAAATATTAGAGGTTCCGGGTTCAGGTTGATGGGTTCAAGGTTGTGGTGCGACGCATAAGAATATAGAAGCGCCGCAGAATTTTGATGACGCTTCGCGTCGTCGTCATCTCGAGTGTAGCCGAGAGATTTCTACTGCAGTTCGTGAATCAGCATGTATGCGCCATTTCATCAACGACGTTTTTGTTCTGCGTCTTTCTGCTATCTCGCACTGACTTCTTACCGATGTGCAAGAAAGATCGAGGGCTTCGCTCGGGCTGACGATACATGGGAAGCGGTACTAATCTCAAAACCAATTCCTAATCCCTGCTTTCAAACTTCAGGTTGCCGGGTTCAAGGTTGTGGCGCGGTGCATTTCGTCATCCTGAGCGGAGAAAAGCGTCGTATGTTAGAAAATGGCTAATATAGAATATGAGAACTGAGTCGAAGGATCTAAGCGCCGCAGAGTATAGATGGTGGCGATTCCATGAGCTGCCATTTCAGTCACCAGACACTCCTAAACCCCAATCCCTAGCCACTCATTCCTGCTTTCAAACTTCAAGGTTAGCCCGTTGAACCGCTTTGCCCCACATGCTATAATAAATACATCAAGCATATACATTTCTATCGATATAGTCATATACAAAGGAGGATCCCTATGATCACTGAAATCCATACAGAAGAAGCATTCCAGAAAGAGATCGCCACCCGCGAGGGCCTCTCCCTCATCGACTTCTGGGCCACCTGGTGCGGCCCCTGCCGTATGATGGCTCCCGTCATGGAGGCTGCGGATGCAGAGCTGGGCTCTGCCATCCACTTCACCAAGATCGATGTAGACGAGCTCTCTGATATCGCCGCCGACTTCGACATCATGTCGATCCCGACCATCGTCATCCTCGAGAACGGAGAGGAGATCACCCGTCTCACCGGTGCCATGTCTGCGGAAGAATTCATCCGCCAGCTAAAGAGCATCGCAGGATAGCCCAAAGAGGCTCTGCAGCATGTACTTCATGCCGCAGAGCCTCTTTTTTTGCTCTTATACAAGGCAATAAAAAGCCCGATCGATGGGGAGATCGACCGGGCTTTTATAGGAGAGAGGGTATTGTTATCAAGAAATAAGATGAATCTATAGGGTGATGCGCCACCTCCTTTATCATAAGGTATGGTATGACAGGGCTTTCGGGGGGAATGGAAGACCTGCCAAATGGAATCTGTTTTTAAGTTGACTTTCGGTCAACTTATGTATGTATTATACCATGAAAACGATGGATTGCAAGGGACTTTATCATTATATTTTCATAAATTGCTAAGCGTATTTTTTTATAAAATCTTAATTTTTTCGACTTTAAGTCAATAGAACATTCCGATGGATCCCGAGCGAGGCAGCTCATGCGGGATCTCCTCATTTCCCTTGTCATCCGTGGTATAATAAATCTTAACATTTCACTTTTGGTGAAAGGAGAACTATATGATCATCACCATCGCACGCGAGAGCGGCAGCGGCGGCTACACCGTCGGAAAGCTCCTCTCTGACTACTATCACATCCCCGTCCACGATCAGGACAGTCTCGCCCGCCTTGCCAAAGAAAAAGGCATGTATAATGAAATGCCGGATTTCTTCCATGAAGCCCCCGTAAACTCTATCATTTACGCACTCTCCATGGATTTCAGAAACAAGAAATTCACTGAGCCGGAGCGCGATCGCTTGGAGCACCTGCTGCCGGAGAAGGACTTCATCCTCGTCGGCCGCTGCGGAAATTACATTTTCAGAAATCATGCGAACTGCATCTCCGTTTTCATTCACGGTGACATCGACCACCGCATCCGCTACAAAGCGGATATGCTTGGCATCAGCCTCAAAGAGGCGAAGGAGATCATCCATACCAATGATGAGAATCGCCTCGCCTATCACCGCTACTACACCGGCGAGACATGGGGTGCTGCCAAAAACTATGACCTCTCCATCAATACCTCCCGCATCGGCCACGCTTTCGCCGCCGAACTGATCGAGAAATATGTGGAGAAATTGGGATTTCATACATAGTGCCTAGGGATTAGGGATTAGGAGTGGCTGGTGACTAGTGACTGGGAGACGTCAGCCCCTCATATCGTCATTTCGAGCGAAGCGAGAAATCTTTGTCATTCGCGGTCAGATGGTCAATGTTTGGAACTCCCAAACGGGAAACCTGCGCCCCGCAGACTTTCAGGCATCGCCCTATTTATACTTCGCGGCACTTCTATATTTTTATGCACCGTACCACCATTTCTCATTTCTCATTCACACGAGGCTTTCAAATTGAATCAAAGGACGGTACGCCTCACTGACTAACCCTCCCCTCCAATAACAACAATAACGAAAGGACCTTCTATGTCTTACTTATTTCAATTCGGAATGATCTTAGCCATTTCCTTTGTGGGAGAGCTTCTCCATGCGCTGCTGCCGCTTCCTGTACCGGCCAGCATTTACGGGATACTGATCCTGTTTTCCCTCTTATACTTCAAGGTCATCCGTATCCCGCAGATCCGGCAGGCCTCCATGTTCCTCATCGAGATCATGCCCATCCTCTTCCTTCCGGCCGCTGTCGGCCTCATGGACTCGTGGCACCTGATCTCCTCTACCCTTCTGCAGTACATCGTGATCATCATCCTTGCCATGGTCATCGTCATGGCAGCCGGCGGCCTTTTCACGCAGTTTATCATGAAGAAGGGCACAAGGAAGGAGACCTGCCATGAATGATTTCCTGACACACTCCGCCTACCTCTCGGTCTTCATCAGTCTCATCGCCTTTTATCTCGGCTCGAAGCTCTTTTTAAAATTTCATTTCCCCTTGTTCAATCCTCTTCTGACCGCGGTCCTGCTGGTCATCGGCTTCCTCAAGGTGACCGGCATGGATTACAAGGACTATAACGAAGGCGCCTCCTACATCAATTACCTGCTGACGCCCTCCACCATCTGTCTCGCCGTGCCGCTCTATGAACAGATCAAGCTTTTGAAGAAAAACTATAAGGCCATCTTCCTCGGTATCCTTTCCGGCGTCGTGACAGGGCTCTTTGCCGTCTACGTCCTCTGCCTGGCCTTCGGCTTTGACCACGCTTCCTACGTGACGCTGTTGCCAAAGTCCATCACCACGGCCATCGGCATGGGACTTTCCGAAGAGCTCGGCGGCTATGTCTCCATCACAGTCGCTGCCATCATCGCGACTGGGATCCTCGGAAATATCATCGGTGAATCCGTCTGCCGTCTCTTCCATATCACCGATCCCATCGCCCGCGGCATCGCTCTTGGCACTGCGGCACACGCGATGGGTACGACAAAAGCCATGGAGCTTGGCCCCATCGAGGGTGCCATGGCCTCTCTCTCCATCGTAGTCGCCGGTGTTTTCACTGTCGTCTTCGCCTCCTTCTTTGCCGTGCTGATTTAGTGACTGGTGACTGGGGATTAGTGATCAGACGCTAGGGAAACACTGATTCAATCGTTGTCAGATTGAATCAGTGTTTCCCTAGCGTCTGACGTCTGCGGTCGATTTCTCCCCGCTCTGAAAAAAGACTCTGTCAAAAAGCTGACAGACTCTTTTTTCATGTCCACGATTTTTCCAAAAGAAAATCGCGTATATTTCTATGCCGGATGCCATTGCGGCCACGATCAAATTCATCCAAAGAAACCACATATTGGGGATAGTTATCCCGGATTATCTCCAACACACCGAACTCACGTTCTATTTTCTCTCATTAAAATCGAATAAAACGATGAAATCCAGAAAAGTTTCGATTATAATCGAAA
>JAIJLI010000101.1 GCA_022722495.1 Dialister sp.
TGTAGTCGAGGAAGGCTTTGACAGCGCCGGTCGGTTCACCCTTGGTGTACATGTGTTCATAGCCCCAGACTTTGTAAGTGCCATTGTAGGTGTTTTCCAGAGTCGGTGCCACGCCGTCGATCGCAAGAGCTGCCACGTCTTTGTTATTGACAAGGTATGGAAGAGCGACATAACCGATAGCACCCTTGGTCTGTGCGACGCTCTGGATCAGTGTACCGCTATCATCGGTTTCCAGAGATTTGTTGGATGCTTCTTCCTGACCAGCCAGTGCCAGTTCCGTGAAGAGAGCACGGGTGCCGGAGGTGGTCGGACGGGTGACAAGGACGATCGGTTCATCCGGGCCGCCTACATCTTTCCAGTTGGTGACTTTGGCTGTGAAGACATCCTGCAGCTGCTGGGAGGTCAGGCTCTTCACTTTGTCAGCGATATCTTTATTGATGATGGTAGCAACAGTCATGGTGCAGACCTTATGGTCTACGAGGCCTTTGGCTTTTTCAGCCGGCAACTTCTTTTCAGCCGGTACATCGGAATTGCCGATGTTGACAGAGCCTTCAGCGACCTGCTTCAGACCGGTACCGGAACCGCCGGCATTCAGAGTCAGAGATACTTCCGGATTCTTGCTCTTGAACTTAGCAGCCGCATCCTTTACAAGCGGAAGCAGTGCGGAAGAGCCGGAAGCAGTGACCTGTCCTGTGACCTTCGCGCCGGAAGCAGCACCGCTCTTTGCCGGCTGGCTGTTTCCGCCGCAGCCTGCTGCTGCGATCAAAGCGGTAGAAGCCAGTGCCAGTGCCATCATTTTTTTGAGTTTCATTTTGTGTCCTCCTTAGAGACATACCTTTTATTTTTGTTTTCTCTTGCGTTGATATTTGTAGTCTAAAGGATAGATGTAAAAAGGAAAGAATGAGTGGTGTACAAGTATGGTTTAGATTGTAAATGGAATGTAAATCCCAAGTTCAATGGATTCAACGGGTTCAACGGGTTCAACGGGTTCAACGGGTTCAACGGAGACGGAGAAGGTGGCGGCTTTCGCCGCATATTTATATGAGGCGATGCCCGAAGGCAGAACGTTTGCATCCCTGTCCACTCTTGCTGAAAACTTTTTTAAAATCAAAAAACTGTTCAGCATAGTGAAAAGTTTTTCCATTTTTGGAAATTTGTTCACTATACTGAACAGTTTGATCCATCGATCTATTTCTCATCCAATGATTGCATGAGAAGAAAATCTTTGAGTTTCACATGACGCACGGTACTGGTCGAATAATCAAAATCATCATTTGTGATGAGGATTTTTTCTCGCGCATTATCAAGTCCCGCAAACGCCCCCATCTCTCTGTCATACGCTTTCTCTTCCGCCACCGTGTATGCCACCTGGATGAGATACTCCCTCTGCCCTTTGGCTGCGATGAAGTCGATTTCCTGTCCCCTGTTATTATATACATACACTTCATAACCCATATAGATAAGCTCGTTATACACCACATTCTCCAGATTATGCGTCACATCATAGCGTCCAAACGGCTGATGAATCGTATTGAAAGCCACATCTTCATCATATAACTTCTCAAAAAAGTCCAGTTTCTTCTTTGATTTCAGAGAATACTGTGAGACTTGGCGAATCGCATATGCCTCCTCCAGATACCCCAAGTACTTCATGACCGTGTTGACAGAAATCTGTACTTTCTGACTGCGCAGATATTTTGAAATCGAATTGGCACTGAAGATACGCCCATTCGAAACCATGATGTACTCGACCAACCGCCAGAACACTTCCGCCTTGCGGATTTGATATCGATTCATAATATCATTCAAGACAATCGTCCGGTGCAGATCCTCCAAGTATCGCAGCATGGCTTCTTTCTCCCGAAATTCCAGACGCTTCGGAAATCCTCCATAAATAAGGTACTCACTGATCGGCGCCTCTTCTCCGAGTTCTTTGGCATACGCTGCTATCTCTTTGTACACGAAGGGCCGTATGCAGAACGCCACATATCGCCCCGACAATTCCTTGGTGAATTCTTTCGACAACAATTTGGAATTACTGCCCGTAACAAAGAGCGAAATATCCTCCAGACGCAGCGTGCGACAGGCTAGATTCCAATCCTTGACCAACTGCACCTCATCCAGAAACACATAGCACTTGCCCTCCTTTCGTCGGGCCAGCACATAGGAAATCAAGCTGTCTGCATCAGGAATCTCCCGCAGCAGCCGCGTGTTTTCGAAATTTAGAGAAAGAACCTGCCGTCCCGCTTGCTCCAGCTCCTCTTTGATCTGACTCAATATGACCGATTTCCCGGAGCGGCGAATCCCTGTGATGATCTTGATCAGATCACTGTCATAGAATGGACGGATCTGGGAAATGTAATGTTCTCGTAGTATCATCTGTCTCACCTCTTTTTGTTCATTATACTGAAAAGTTTTTCAAAAATCAAAAAACTGTTCAGTATAGTGAAAAGTTTTTCCATTTTTGGAAATTTGTTCACTATACTGAACAGTTTGAACATGGAGCGGAAAGGATGCACACCTATGCTGCATCCTTAAGGAAACACAGATGAAGCCGCACGATCAGGCGCCATCCGTATTTTCTTACTTCGTTTGTGTTGTCCCCATATAAATGTAATTTCCCCCATGCTCGGCCTTCACTGCCTCGTACTTTTTCTGTGCTTCCTCATAGGTGCTGTAGGTACCAAGCGTTGTTCCAGCGGGTTTACCATACTCAACCGGTTGCTGCGCCAAACCATTGTGAGTTTTTTGTCCATCAGCGCCAAGCTGATATAGCCATGCACGATTCTCAATCACCGAATACTTCCCAGTTTTCGTGTCATAACGATAGGACAATACGGTTTCCTTACTCCAGCCTCTCCCCTTATCGTTAGCATCATACGTCAATTTTGCTGAGTCAAAATCTTTTTCTGTGGTCCAGTACAGGCCGCCTCCGTCAGGGCCGAGCTTATTCGAACCCGTGTTCAGCCCGTTGTAATACGTCCACATCGTAGCTCCCAATTCCGAAGCAAGGCTCTTTACTTTATCATCTGCAGCATCGTCTGTCTTGATCCACAAAGAGGAAAATACACCACGTTTGTAATCGATATTATACCCATTGCCGAGATACCCCTTCTGTATCTCAGCAAGCCGTTTCAGAACCGCTTCCATATCAAAAGTTCCCGTATTCTTCTTTGCCGTCTCCATAAGGCTCGATGCATTTCCGAACACTTTCTTGATCGAGTCTGCGACTCCTGTCTGGGAGTAGATCCCCCATCCGATACCGATGATGATCGCGAGCATTAGCGCATACTCGACAAGATCCTGCCCCTTCTGCGAATTTTTGTAAAATGTGAACACTATTTTCATCCTCCTTCATTGTCCATATTTTAGCAAAAAAAGGATAGGAAAATCAATGCCCTTCTAGTTGCTCTCACGATCAAAAACCGCCCTGCTTTGGCAGGACGGTTTTTCAAGCGCCATGTATTTATCTTATTCAATAACCATGAGGAGGTCGCCGGATTCGATGCGCTGACCAGCCTTGACATGGATCTCACTCACGATACCATCCATCGGCGCGGTGATGGTGGTTTCCATCTTCATCGCTTCGGTGACGATGACGGGGTCGCCCTTCTTGACAGAGGAACCTTTTTCGACGAGGAGTTTTACCACGGAGCCGGAGAGTGTCGCACCGACTTCGCCTGCTACGTCCTTGTCCGCTTTTCTGGAGGTATTCGCAGACTCTGCCACATGAGCGTCGTGGATCTTGATCTCGCGCGGCATGCCGTTCAGCTCGAACTGAAGCTCTCTGTTGCCTTCCAGGTCCGGTTTTGTGACATTATCAAGGCGAACGAGGAGCATCTTGCCTTCATCGATGTTGATGCGGATTTCTTCACCGACTTTCATGCCGAAGAAATAGGTCGGCGTATCAAGGAGAGAGAGGTCGCCATACTTATGATAGCGATCCATGTAGTCGGAGAAGACTTTCGGATAGATGCAGTAGGAGGAGACATCTTCTTCGCGGGTCGGGATGTGCTTCTCTTTCATTTCCATCTTGACTTCTTCAAAGTCGACATTCTCCGGCTGGCTTTCGAGGTGTGGCTTCTGTCCGCGCAGGATGATCTGCTGGAGTTTTTCCGGGAAGCCGCCATACGGGATGCCGAGCTTGCCGTCGAAGAAGTCGACAACGGACTGCGGGAAGTCGAGGGTATCCCCCTTTTCATAGATATCTTTCTCGGTCAGATGGTTCTGTACCATGAAGAGGGTCATATCGCCGACGACCTTGGAGGACGGAGTGACCTTGATGATATCGCCGAACATCATATTGACCTTCGCATACATGCGGCAGACTTCCGGCCACTGGGCTCCGAGACCGACAGCCGTTGCCTGCTGGCGCAGGTTCGAGTACTGTCCGCCAGGCATTTCATGCTGGTAAAGGGTCGTATTCGGATTCGTCATCTTGGAGTCGACACCTGCATAGTACGGACGGACACCCTGCCAGTAGCGGTCGATGGTCTCAAGCGCATCGATATCCAGCTGCGGCTGGCGCGGGTTATTCTGCAGTGCGTAGTACATGGAGGTCATAGACGGCTGGCTGGTACCGCTTGCGAGTGCGCTAGTCGCAACGTCTAAGATATCGACGCCTGCATCGACGGCTTTGGCATAGGAGTACAGGGTGCATCCGCCACCTTCATGACTATGGAGATGGATCGGGAGATCGACAGCATCTTTCAGCGCAGAGATCAGGGCATAGGCAGCTTCCGGCTTGAGGAGGCCCGCCATATCTTTGATCGCGATAATATTCGCACCGGCATCCTGCATCTGTTTTGCAAGATCGGTGTAGTATTTCAGGGAGTACTTCTGACGATTCGGATCCATGATATCGCCGGTGTAGCAGAAGCAGGCTTCGGCGAGCTTTTCTTTCTTGCGGACTTCGTCGATGGTGACGGTCATATGGCTGAGCTGGTTCAGGCAGTCGAAGATACGGAATACATCGACGCCATTGTCAGCCGCCTGATCGATGAAGTGACGGACAACATTTTCCGGATAGTTGGTATAGCCGACGGTATTCGCACCGCGGGTCAGCATCTGGAAGAGGATGTTCGGTGCAGCTTTTCTCATCTGACGAAGGCGTTCCCACGGGCTTTCATCAAGGAAACGATAAGCTACGTCAAAGGTCGCGCCGCCCCAGTTTTCAAAGGAGAAGAGCTGCGGGACATGGACCGCCGTATAATGGATGGCATTCATGATGTCATGCGTCCTGACACGGGTCGCCAGCAGAGACTGGTGCGCATCGCGGTACGTGGTATCCATGAACATGACTTCCTTCTGGTCCATGACCCACTTGGAGAATTTCTCCGGTCCCATTTCATCGAGCAGCTGCCGGGTACCCTTTGGTGCTTCGATCTTGTCTGCATCGAGCAGCGGAAGCGGATTGAAATCCGGCTTTTCCTGATGGCCGGCGCCGGCATAGCCATTGACGGTGATATCGCCGATGTAGGAGAGCAGCTTCGTGCCGCGGTCGGAAATCATATCCGGTTCCTGCAAGAGCCACGGGTTTCTGTCGATGTAGTTGACATCGCAGAGCCCTTCCTGGAAATCACGGGTACGAAGCATGTTCTGCAGGAAATAGATATTCGTCTTCACGCCGGAAATGCGGAATTCTTCGAGGCAGCGGAGCATCTTGTGGATGGTGTCCTTCGGATGAAGGGCATGCGCGGTGACTTTGACGAGGAGAGAATCATAGTACGGGGTGATGACGGCGCCGGTGTAAGCCGTGCCGGCATCGAGACGGATGCCAGGTCCGCCGCCGGAACGATAGGCGATGATCTTGCCGGTATCCGGCATGAAATTGTTCTGCGGATCTTCCGTGGTGATACGGCACTGGATCGCAACGCCTTTGTACCAGATCTCATCCTGCTGGCCAATGGCGATCTCCGGCCCGTCAAGAGCATAGCCCTCAGCGATGAGGATCTGGCTCTTTACGATATCCACATTGGTGATCATTTCCGTGACGGTGTGTTCGACCTGGACACGCGGATTGACTTCGATGAAATAGAAGTGCTTTTCATCCTGATCGACCAGGAATTCGACCGTGCCGGCATTCACATAGTGGACATTCTTCATCAGTTTGACAGCTGCATCGCAGATGTTCTTTCTGAGTGCCTTCGGAAGAGACCATGCCGGCGCCATTTCGATGACCTTCTGGTGACGGCGCTGGATGGAGCAGTCACGTTCGAAGAGATGCACCACATTGCCGTGCTCATCACCCATGACCTGCACTTCGATATGCTTCGGGTTCATGATGCAGCGTTCGACATAGACTTCATCATCACCGAAAGCCATCTTCGCTTCGGAACGCGCACGGTTGTACGCTTCTTCCAGATCTTCCATGCGGTCGACATTTCTCATGCCGCGTCCGCCGCCGCCGTTGACGGCTTTGATCATGACCGGGAGTCCGTAAGTTTCCGCGAAAGCCTTCACTTCATCAAAGCTGTGAACCGCGCCCTTGGTCCCCGGGATCATCGGGATCTGCGCTTTTTCTGCCTGAATGCGGGCATTCACCTTGTCACCGAACATGATGAGATGTTCGACCTTCGGCCCGATGAAAATGATGCCTTCTTCTTCGCAACGCTGGGCGAGCTTCGCATTTTCAGCAAGGAAGCCGTAGCCCGGATGAATGGCATCGACGTCATGCTCCTTACAGATACGGATGATATCTTCGATGTCAAGGTATGCGTCGATCGGCTTATCCCCTTCACCGACCAGATAGGCTTCATCTGCACGGTTTCTGTGCAGGGACAGGATATCTTCTTTCGAATAGATAGCCACGGTGCGGATGCCCATTTCACTGCAGGCTCGGAATACGCGGATCGCGATCTCGCCGCGGTTGGCTACCAGTACTTTATGGATTCGTCTCATGAGATTCTCCCTCTCAATAAAATAGAATGAGCACGATGATTGCGTCATTCTGATGCGCTTTTAGCGTTTGATAGTACTATTTTAACCAGTGAAAGGCGCAAAATCAATAGCCCATATGAATTGGTATCAATCATGGTTTTAATTAATGATATGAATAGATGGGTAATGATATAGTGTTCGTTATGTATCGTGCTTATCATAATCGTAGATTTATTATTTAGGGTTCAGGAGTTCAGGGTTCAGGTTGATGGGTTCAGGGTTGTGGTGGCAGCTTCGCTGCAAAATATATATTTGCGGCG
>JAIJLI010000102.1 GCA_022722495.1 Dialister sp.
GTATTTACATCTCTTTCAGAGACTGCCTTCCCATCAGCAAGTGCAGCAGCCGCCTTCACTGCTTCGTACCCCATCTTCTCCGGATTCTGTGCGATGGTAGCAAAGTGATAGCTGCCATCTTTTAAGTTTGAAAATATAAAGTAAAAAGCAGACGCCTCATGCACTCAAAATTTTCTAAGGAAATACTCCTTATTTAGGCAGATGCGATGTCGCTGTATCTGCCAGATGACTGGTCTGATTCAGAGAAAAAAGCATATTCATATCATTCATGTTATTTTCCCCGACAAAATGGCGGATCTCCGTGATGCTGGCATTGGATAGACCCATATTCCATGAACGTGAGAGCGGAATGTCGATCATCGCACAGATGATCGTGCGAAGGGCTGCGCCATGACTGACGATGGCATAGCTTTTATGATCTCCACGGGATAGAAGCTCCTTCATGAATGTCATTGTACGTACCTGACAGTCACGGAAAGACTCTCCGTGAGGGAGCCGCAGCTGGTCAGGATGGTGATACATCTCACTGATCATGCCGGGCCAGAGCTGATCGATCTCGCTGAAAGTCTTCCCCTCCCAGTCACCGAAGCAGAGCTCCTGCAGCGCAGGCACAATTTCAAGCTCCATGCCATGTGACTTGGCGATGCCTTCCGCCGTAATACGCGCCCGCTGTAAGGGGCTCGTGATCACGCCGTCAAGAGGGATATCCTTGAAATAGGACGCTACTTTCTCCGCCTGCGCCATCCCCATATCGGAGAGCGCAACGTCCGTCGAACCCTGATAACGCCCTGATTTATTCCATTCTGTCTCTCCATGGCGGATAAGATATAGTGTAATCATAGCTGTAGTCTCCTTGTCTGATCTCTGAGAACGTTTGTCCCCCAGATCAATCTTTTTCCACGGCGCGCAGTGCCCCTATGAGAATCCGATTTTCTTCTTCTGTCCGCACCGCGACACGGAAGTAAGTCTCATCGAGTCCTTCATAATCTCCACACTGCCGAATCAATATATGATACGGCATCAGTACCTCCTGCAGCTCCTCCGCCGTCTGATATCTTCCTATGAGCCGGCAGAGGATGAAATTCACAGAGCCGGGCAGCACCTTGACAAAATCAAGAGCATCAAGTGCAGCCGAAAGTTTTTCTCTTTCCGCTTGACAGTACACCCTGCTATTCCTGATATAATCTGTGTCTTGCGCTGCTGCCGTCATGTAGGACTGCGCAAGGCCATTCACATTCCACGGAATCAGCGTATCCTGCAATCTCTCCGCCAGCGCAGGGTGAAGATAAGCAGCACCTATGCGAAGTCCCGGCACTGCATAGAATTTTGTGAGAGACATCACGACCGCTCCGCAGGTTTCCTTCACAAGAACGTGCCGATAGGATACATCATCCCCCACAAAATCAATGAAGGATTCATCAATGATGAGGAAGCTCTCTTTTTTCTTTGCCAAACGGAGAACGGCCTCGAAGTCCGATAAAGAAAGCAGCTGTCCGTCAGGATTATTGGGATGGCCGAGATAGATCAAAGAATGCGGGAAGAGTTTCTTCTCGATCTCCTCTAAAGGAAGTGCAAATCCCTGATCCGCCTTGAGAAGAAAGCTGTCCACCGGGCAGCCTGCCGCCTCAGCAGAAAGGCGGTACTCCGAAAAGGATGGTGCCGGAACGATCACTTTCTTCAGATGAAGAAGCTCGAGGAATTTGTACATGAGCTCGGTCGCACCATTTCCGAGTGCCATCGACTCTTCCGGGATCCCATAACGGATGGAAAGGCTTTTCTTCAGCGCACGGCACTCCACATCCGGATAGCGGAGAGTCTCTTTTTCCCAGTGCGCAAGCAGTGCGGCTCTTCCCTTGGGAGACAGACCGAGCGGATTGATATTGATACTGAAATCGAAGACTTTGTCCTGCTCCTCTTCGGAGAGGCCAAAGACATCGCCCCCATGGCGGGATGATTTGTTAGACATAGTGAAAGTCCTTTATCAATAGATTTTTCTTAAAAAGCACGGATTGCATCGTTATCCGATCTCATCTGCGTTTACTTAAATACACAAAAGCACGAACTCTGTCGAATCCGTGCTTTCATTATAATGTATCAATTAGATTTTTTCTACCTGCATGCCACGATTGGTGAGGCTCACAAGATCGAGGAAGGTGATGCCTTTGACAGTGTCCTCCAGCTTTTCCCGAAGAGGCAAGGTCTCCATGCCCGGCGGCAAAATAAGTCCCAGGACTGTCCCGCTGTGCGCACAGATGACCCCTTTCCCGCCGAGAGAAAGGCCGATCCGATGAAAATCGGCAAGCTGCTTTTTATACAGGATCGTCTGGTTGCAGAATGCAGAGATAGAGGCAGCCTCACCTATGAGGTCGATGGATTTTTCAGCGATGCCCTTCTCGAAGAGACGAAGAGCCTGCGCAATATCCTTTTCATTGCTTTTCTGCAGAGCGATAAGGTCTTCCCGCGAATTGAAAGACATCGTGTCGATCTCTCCCCCACAGTCATAGATAAGAATATCCATCGCCGGTGAGAGCCCGAGAGCACGAATCGCTTTCCCTTCCCTGTAGTCGAATTGCACGATCCCCTCGAAGAAGGTCGCATCGCTTGGCTCTATAGAGAGCGCAATGTGAGCGATCTCCTCCATCGACAGCTTCCGCCCAAAGGAAAGTGCAACGGCCTCTGCAACGGCACTGATATCCGCCGTGCTCGAAGCAAGTCCCTTTCCTTTCGGTATCGAGGAGATAAGGCGCACGGACGGCCGATCCGTCTCGCCAAGGTAAGCCAGCGTCTTTCTCAGCGCTTCCTCTGCTTTATCAGGAAGTGCATCCTCTGCCTTTTCATCCACCAGAGCCATCGCATAGCGGTTGATGGGGCAGGTCACCATGAAGGAAGCCCCATCTGCATAGCCCTGTATGAATTCGCCGCAGGAACCTGGCGAGCTAACTACATATGCCATACCTGCCCCCTTGTAAGAATGACGAAAAGCAGAGCCAGAAAGGCTTCTGTGAGCTCGGTGACAAATCCATATGTATCGCCTGTCGTGCCACCGATCTTCTTGACGATCCAGCGGTTCAGCTGCAGCCCGAGTACGATGGCAGCCCCCGCCAGCAGAAGGTAGGTCCATCCGAAAAAGAGTGCAGGCAGCAATGCCAGCACAAAGGCTTTCTCCAGTGCATACTTCTCACGATAAGCGGCAAACGCTTTCCCCATGCCGTATGGCCGGGCATAGGGATACTCACAGATAGAGATCACCATATTGAGCCGCCCCAGCGTCGGCATCGCCATAAGAACCAGATAGAGCGGCGCATCCGCCGCGCCCAGCGAGAGCGTTTCCACCAGCACAAAGATCAGAATGGACAGCATACCGAAAGAACCGATAAGGCTGTCCTTCATGATCTCCAGACAACGCTCCTTTGAGCGGCCGGAAAACAGGCCGTCCGAAGAATCCATCAGCCCATCGGCGAGTGTCCCCCCGGTGAGGAAAAGCTCTCCCACCACTAGAAGGAATCCCGTCAAGAGCGGAACCCCCAGCGGCTTCATCAAGAAATAAATAAGGCACATAAAAGCGCCGATGATCCATCCTATCACAGGAAACCAAGTAACGCTTTTCCCGAACTCCTCATCATTCCATACGGTGCGGTCGGAAATATGGATACGGGTCAGAAACTGCAGACCCACTAAAAATGCATTCATGAAATCACCAGAAGATATAAATCAGCACCGTCTCAAGCGCAATGAAAAGAATCGTCGCACCGTACATCATCATGATCGAGGTCATGATATGGTCCGACTTCAGGGGTGTCTCGGCATCCCCCATGTATTCACGGAATTCCGGTTTCCCTTCATAGTAGTTATACCCGCCGAGCTGCACATGCATCGCACCGGCGACCGTCGCTTCCGCATAGCCGCCATTGGGACTCGGATGTTTCTTCGCATCACGCAGGCAGATCTCCACGGCATGACGCCAGTCCAGGCGCAAAAGAAACGCCGCTGCCACAAAGAGCAGAAAGGTGATACGCGCCGGGATATAATTCAGTACATCATCGAGGCGTGCCGCAAAGCGCCCGAAAAAGAGATAGCGGTCATTTTTATAGCCGAGCATAGAGTCCATCGTATTTCCTGCGCGATAGACCATCGCTCCTACCGGACCGAAAAGCAGAAAATAGAAGAGAGGAGAAATGATCCCATCCGTCGTATTCTCTGCGATGGTCTCGATCGTGCCGCGCGCTATATTGCTTTCATCCAGATTCTCTGTATCCCGGCCGACGATCCAGCTCAGTCGCTTTCTGGCTGTCACGAGATCCTTATCATCTTTCAAAAGATGGTAGATTTCCAGACCGTCTCTAGCAAGCGAGCGCGGCGTCATCGTGAAATAAAGGACAATGGTACTGATGGCTGCATAGAACCACAGTCCGCCAAGATGTCCAAGGTAAATCAGAAAAGCCGTCAGAAGACCTACGGTAAGCAGCACGAGCAGCACCGTCATCATCCCGCGAAGAAACATATTTCCATCGGACGTCTTTTTCTCCGGATACAGGTGGCTCTCGTAGAAGGAGATCAGATTTCCAATAAGTACCACCGGATGCCACTTCGAGCGCGGATCGCCATAGACCGTATCCACCACGAGAGCCGCGAAAGGGATCGCCGCCTCTGTGATGGAAGTAAGAAGCCCGCTCACTTATTCATTCTCCAGAATCTTATAGAAGGCGTCCATATCGAAGTTCTTTCTGACAGTATTCGCCAGACGATCGAATTCCGACTCTTTATACTTTCTGTAGCGGAACTGGATCGGCAGATCTTCGAGCCCTTTTCTCCGGCGGAGCGCATTGATGACGGCACGGCGGATCTCATCATTATCGAATATGCCATGGCAGTAGGTGCCAAAGACATTGTGTTTTTCATTGATGAATCCGTCCATCAGATCGACCGGCGCTTCGCTTCTCTGGGTGATATGGAAAAGGGACTGTGCCTCTTTGGTGAGCGTCGTCTCCCCCATATGGATCTCATACCCGCGCATACCTTTGGCGGAGAATTTCATATCGAGGAAAGGAAGCTCCTCGCAGTCAAAGAGCACCTGATAGGTATTCTTTTTGCCATGCATCGAAGTTTCATATGGCAGAAGGCCGAGTCCTTCGACTTCATCATTTTCACTTTCCACGTGAAGCGGGTCACAGACTTTTTCCCCGAGCATCTGGTAGCCGCCGCAGATGCCGATGACAGGTACACCCTCTTCTGCCAACTCACAGATTTCCTTCGCATAGCCCTGTCGCTTCAGGTACAGCAGATCTTCGGTCGTATTCTTACTGCCCGGTAGCATGATGAGGTCCGGATGTCCGATCATATCCCCCTGCTGTACGAAGCGGACATTCACATCCGGTTCATGATTCAGTGCATCGAAGTCGGTAAAATTCGAGATCTTCGGAGTCTGCATGACAGCGATGTGAATATCTCTCATCACGTGATCGCTCGGCATATCCTGCAGGGATACCGAGTCCTCATCATCGATACCCAGTTTGTCCAGGTAGGGGATGACACCCAAGACCGGTACGCCTGTCCTTTCTTTGAGGAAGGTCAGCGCCGGTTCAAGCAGGGTGATATCGCCCCTGAACTTATTGATGATGAGCCCTTTCACGAGGGCTCTCTCATCCTCATCGAGCAGCATCAGCGTGCCGACGATCGAAGCAAGCGCACCGCCGCGGTCAATGTCAGCGATAAGGAAGACCGGCGCGTGGCATTCCTTCGCGATACGCATGTTGACGATATCATTTTTTTTCAGATTTACTTCCGCCGGACTGCCGGCCCCTTCGATGACCAGCGCATCATAATGCGTTTCCATATAGGCCAGGGCTTCCTTCACGCTCGCCCATGCCTGCTGGCTGTACTTATTCTGGTAATCGGAAGCACTGTAGTTACCGACCGACTGCCCCAAAAGAATGACCTGAGAGCAGGAATTGCCCGTCGGTTTTAAAAGGACTGGGTTCATCTGTACGATCGGATCCGCACCTGCTGCTTCCGCCTGCGCGACCGTCGAACGTCCAATTTCGCCGCCGGAACGGGTGACATAGGAATTCAGCGCCATGTTCTGCGCTTTGAATGGAGCTGTATTATATCCATCCTGCGTCAAAATGCGGCAAAACGCGGTACACAGGATGCTTTTCCCTACATGAGAACTGGTCCCCTGAAACATGACTCTTTTTGCGATCTTTGTCATCATAACTCCACTCCTCTTTCTTTGAGTTCAATGGTAATCCCTGCCACGGACAGATATACCTTGTCAGCACGCTTGGCGATATACTGATTCGCCAGACCGACAAGATCCCTGTATACCCGACTCATGGCATTGGCAGGAACGATGCCCATGCCTAGCTCATCGGAAACAAAAATGATCTCTTTATCAGTGACTTTGGAAATCGAATCAAACATACGATCCAGATCTTTCTCCAGTGCTTTCTGGAGCGTCGTCAGATCTTCCACGCCCAATGTCTCCACCGTGATCCCCTTCATATGATCCATCAGAAGGTTATTCACATACATGGTCAGACAGTCGAAAAGAATGTCATCAGCGCCTGCGAGGATCTCATCTATCATCGGCCCTGCCTCATGCATGACCTCAAAGGTCTTCCAGTCAGCCGGCCGTCTCTCGCGATGAAGCATCACACGATACTTCATCTCATCATCAAAGATCTGGCTGGTGGCGATATATCCCTTCCTTTTCCCTGTGGAATGATACATCAGCTTCTCCGCAAATTCGCTTTTCCCGCTGCGCGCGCCGCCCAGAACCAGAAAAATTTGATTCTTCATTTCCTCATCACCTCATTTTTTCGTCCCTTGACGGGCATTTACCGTTATATTTTACCATAGTTGAGACTAGATAGCCAATTACGTGAGCGGGTCTGTCTGACGGTAGAAAAAAGACGAGTCTTCTGCCTCAGCTTTTTCATTTTTTAACTGTTCATCTCTCATGCAATCAATGTTTGGCATACCTTAAGTCTATCGCAACGGAAGATCGGATCCGCTGTCTGCCTCTCCTCCCCTGACGGCCGCATCCCTTAGTGTAAAATTTTACTCGGTAGGGGAATTTTTCCAGGAACAATAAAAGAGGAAAGCCTCCCTTTGAGTGGAAATGTTATAATTTCCGTGGACAA
>JAIJLI010000103.1 GCA_022722495.1 Dialister sp.
AGGATATAGAGCGGCACCGACGTCAGAACATAAGAGTCCAGCGTCTTGTACGCGATGACAGGCACCTGCGAAAGGGTGGACATGTCGATAAACTGGATGATCCCCAGGATACCGGCAATGCTCAGCGTAAAGGCGACCGGCATGCCGATGACAAGGAGGAAGATGATGAACAGCGCAAAACCTGCAAGGATCATAGGTCAGTCCTCCTCTTGTGCAAAGAAATCACCCAGAAAATGATTCAGGGTTTCCAAAAACAACAGTACAAAGCCGAGTACCATGAAGGTCTGCGGGATCCAGAGCGGCACACGCAGAAGCGTCGGCGAAACGATGCCATTCTCAAGGCTCATCAGCATGTAATTCGTAGACTCCGTCATGCAGACATAGAGCGCAAAGAGCGACAGAAGCGAAGTGAAGATATCCATGCCCCTGCGCACCCCCTTCGGGAAGCGGGAGTACAGGAAATCCACAAAGATATGACCATGCGTGCGCATGGTGTAGGACATACCGAAAAAGCCTGCAAGGATCAGGAGATAGGTAGAGATCTCCATCGCCCAGACAGTCGGGCGATGCAGGATGCTTCTGGCAATGATCTCATAACAGATGATGAAGGCTGTCGCCAGAATAGCCAGCCCCGCGATCGCAGCAGCCGCGCATGTCACGCAGCCAAGAGCTCGATCAAACATTTTATAAACAGAACGCATGACAGCCCTCCTTTATTTAATACAAATATATAGGATGGTTGGTAGGTGTAAGGGTTCAGGGTTTAATGGTTCAAGGTTCAGGGTTCAGGGTTCAGGGTTCAGGGTTCAGGGTTGTGGTAGCGGCTTCGCCGCAAATAGTAATGGGGCGCTTCGCGCCGGTTCTATTAGCCTTCCCCATTGGGGAAAGGGGACCGCGTCAGCGGTGGATAGGGTGCTCTCGTTAATTGCCTGCTTGAGATGCATTTCCCCACTTATCTTTCATACCGCTAGAACCCTATCCGGCTCGCTTCGCTCGCCACCTTCCCCACGCGGGGAAGGCTTTGTTCGTCGATAGCGGTTCTCTCGTATCGTAGCCTTCCCCATTGGGGAAGGGGGACCGCGTAGCGGTGGATAGGGTGCTCTCGTAAACGACGCACTTGCGACGCCTCCTCTTTCACCTATATCACCTACTTGAGGCGATCTTACTTTTTGCCCGCTGACCCCAGCGGCAAACCAGTCCCTTATTTCTTCGATGCTTTTCTGCAGTCTTCCACGAGCTCTTTGCCGAAGTCACCCTGTTCCTGTTCGAACTTCTCGATGACAGAGGCGGTCGCATCCTGCCACAGCTTCACTTCATCCGCCGGAATCGTGTAGACATCCATACCCTTGGCAGCGAGCTCCTTCAAGCAGCGTTCATCCTCCGCCTTGGTCTCCTTACGGATCTCATTCCGGATCTCCGTAGCGACTTCATTGACCAGCTTCTGCTGATCCGGAGACAGCTTTTTCCAAGAGTTATCATTGATCGCGAGCAGGAAGCCGACATAGGAATGGTTCGTGGTGGTTAAATACTTGCAGACCTCGTAGATCTTGCGGGACAGGATCGCCGTCTGACCGGAGGACTGTCCGTCGATGGTGCCATTCTTGATCGCCATATATACCTCCGAGGAGCTCATGGTCGTCGGAGAAGCGCCGAGTGCCTGGATGATGTCAGCCGAGGTCTCCGAGTAAGAACGAATCTTCAGCCCCTTGAAATCCTCTGGTTTTTCGATCTTTTTGGTATTGTTGCAGAACTGTACATAGCCATAGTCAGCCCAGATCAGCGGATGAACGCCCTTCTTTTCCATTTCCCCCGTCAGCTTCGAGCCCAGATCTCCATCGAGTGCATTATCAGCCGCTTCGATGGTCGGCAGGACAAACGGCAGGTCGAGGACCTTGAGTGCCGGTACGACCATGGACCAGCGTGCGGTAGAGTTCAGACCGATATCCAGCCCGCCGCTCATGAGCGCATCATTCATATTCTGGTCATTGTAGAGCTGTCCGGCCGGGTATACCTTGACCTCGATCGAGCCCTTGGATCTTTCATTGACCTCTTTGGCAAATTTTTCTACACTCTTGGACAGATGATGCTCGGACGGCAGCTGATATGCCAGCTTCAGCTCGACCTTCTGCCCATTGCCGGATGCCGCCGCCTTCTTATCCCCGCCGGACATGCCGCATCCCGTCATCATACCTGCCATTGCCAGAGCAGCCAGAGAAGCGGCTGCGATCTTCATCGATTTCTTACCCATCATAGATCTCCCTTTCTTCTATACTTACATCAACCTATAAAACACCTTTCTTGAATAAAGTTCTCGAGGGAGACAGCAGATTTCGCGACTACCTGCTGCCTCAAGCCCGCTCTCCCTTTCTCAGGTATCAAAAAACGCCCTGACTGATAAAAATCAGCCAGGGCGTAAACCTTCACGCGGTACCACCTCGCACTATACTCGGAGGCCTTATAACGCTGCCAAACGCCGCATCCTACTTCATTCAGATACGGGACTTGCGGACGACTTCGTGAGGACCCTCTGCTGCCTTTCACCATACGGCAGCTCTCTGCCAGAGAACCGATTCACTCGCTTCCGTTCCTTGTCTTTATTCAAAATTGAGCTTGTGTCAAGTATACACGCTGCATTTATGTTTGTAAAGAGGAAATTTTTAAGCTCATGAAAAGGAAACGGCGCCCTGCGAGAGGAGGGTATGCCGCAAATGGCATCCTCCTCCCGCCTGCGATATAATGAAGAAGCGATACACCCTGTCAGATCCCCTACATTTCGAGGTATATGATGACATTCATACAGCACTTAGACTCCCCCCTTGGCGCCATCCTCCTCGCAGCGGATGACGTGGGACTCACCGGCCTTTGGTTCGAGGGGCAGAAATACTTTGCCGCCACTCTCCCACCAGAAGTACAGACAAAAGAAACGCCCGCGCTACGGGAAGGAAGGCGCTGGCTGGACTTGTACTTTGCAGGAAAAGAGCCAGTGACCTCTCCGCCTCTCCATCTCATCGGCACCCCGTTTCGCCTTTCCGTATGGAAGATCCTCTCTGAAATCCCCTACGGAAAAACGATGACCTACGGAGACATTGCGCAAAGACTTGCCCAAGAGCGCGGTCTTCCCCGCCTATCCGCCCGCGCTGTCGGAAGCGCCGTCGGAAGAAATCCCATCTCCCTCATCATCCCCTGCCACCGCGTCATAGGCAGGAACGGCCGCCTCACCGGCTACGCCGGAGGCCTTCACCGAAAAGCCTCTCTCCTCGCGATGGAGAGAAGACATGGAGATAGGGAGACGTTAGACTTGGACACATTAGACTTCAGATTTCAAATTTCAGACATTTAATCTCTGACCTCTAATGTCTCCTAGTCTCTAATCCCTAGTCACTAAAAACAGAAAGGACCCCATCATGACCCACATTCTCTTCGTCTGCCACGGCAACATCTGCCGCTCCCCCATGGCGGAATTCATCATGAAAGCGCTCATCCGCAAAGCCGGATGTGAGAAGGCGATCACCGTGGACTCTGTCGCAGCGACCACGGAAGAAATCGGAAATGATATGTACCCGCCCGCCAAGCGTATGCTCGCGAAAAAGGGCATCCCCTTCTCTCCCCGCCGCGCCCGTCTCATCACGGTGTCGGACTATGCCCGTGCGGACTATATCCTCTGCATGGACGAGGAAAACCTCGCCAACCTTGCCCGCCTGACGTGCGGCGATCCGGAGAAAAAAGTCTCTCTCCTCCTCTCCTGGGCAGGACGGCGCGCCGAGGTGGCAGATCCGTGGTATACGGGAAATTTCGAGGAGACGTATGAGGATATCCTCGAAGGCTGTGAAGCGCTGCTGAAAAGCATAAACCGGCAAGGCGTTGCCGGCTCTTGGTGAATGCTTGCTCGGGATCTGTGATCCGCTTTTCCTTTATCCACAGAGTTGTTCACAGTTATTCACAAAACTGTGAATTGCAAAAGTCCCCCTCTTCACAGCTCCGACAATGAGCTGAATATCACACTTGTCCATCTTAGATATACACAGAAAATTGTGAATATCTGTGAACAAGTGCAGGATGCGCACGCAGCCCTCTCGAAAAAAATCCAGATCCAGTCGGACTGTCTCGCCTCCATGGCTTTGTTCACAGTTGTGGATTTTGTGAATAGCCTATTCACACCCCTGTCTGCATCATTCATTTTTTTGTCAAGTCCGTGTCAAGAAGATGTCTCATCACGCGCAAGAGCGAGAAAAGAGGCAAAATAGCGAGATCGGGCGAGAACGGAGCCGCCTGCATCCTGTCCGCGCTGCGCGGATAGGGGGGATAGTGGGAAGCCTTCCTCCTTAGGGTAATGCTATTAGGTTAAGGAAATTGTTAGCTACGTAACGTCTTGCTTCCCCCTTCGGGGAGCTCCCCCGATGGGGAGCCAAGAACGTTCTGCCGCTTAACTTAATAGCATTAGATATCGGGGGGATGCGTGACTGGTGACTAAGAGACTAAGAGACTTGGAGACATCAGACTCCCGTATCGTCATTTCGAGCGCAAGCGAGAAATCTTTGTCATTCGCGGTCAGGCGGACAATGTTTGGAAAGTTCAAAACGGGAAACCTGCTATCAAGAGACCTTCGGGCATCACTATTATTTATACTTCGCGGCACGTCCCATAGGCTAAGTTTGGAAGCAGGGATAAAAATTAGTGGCTAGGGATTAGGAGTCTCAAGTGACTGGTGCCTGGAATGCCAGCTCACGGCATCGCCATTATTTATACTCTGCGGCGCTTCTTTTTTATACGACGCACCACCCCCGTTGAACCCGCTGAAACTGTTGAACCCGCTGAACCTCTTTCGCACGTAATCAAAGGGCACCTCGACCCACGGGCTAACCCCAAGCCAAAAAGAGCAGCGACATGGCCGCTACTCTTTTTGCATGCTATATGAATTTCTTATTTCTTTTCTTCTTCGATGGGATAGTCCTGCAGAGCATCGTATCCTTCTTCACCGGTGCGGATCTTTACCGCATTGTCAATGGTGGAGACAAAGACCTTGCCATCGCCATACTTGCCGGTGTAGAGAGCCTTCTTCGCTACCTCGATGATGGTGCGGGGAGAGATCTTGGATACCACGATGTCGATGCGGACCTTTGGCAGAAGCTTTGCCGAGACGGCAGCGCCGCGATACATCTGCGTCTGTCCTTTTTCAAGACCGTAGCCCAGTGCCTTCGTGACGGTCATGCCAGTGATGCCGATGGCTTCCATGGCAGCCTTCAGGATCTCGAAGCGTTTATCCGAAGTAATGATCGTGACGCAGTAGAGGCGGTGTCCATCGGATGGCAGTTCTTTCGGCACGATCTTTTCTGCTTCCGCTTTCTTTTCTTCCGCAAGCGGTACTTCGACGGCATCTTTCGGTGCCTTGCCTGCTTCCAGTGCTTCGACTGTGGTGTCCGGTGCCATCATGAAGTCTGCATACGCAGAGACGAGACCGTGTTCTTCGAAGTCAAGGCCATTGATCTCTTCTTCACGGGTGACGCGAAGACCATTCGTAGCTTTGATGATGCGGAATACAATGTTTATCGCAACGAATACGTAGAGGGCTACAACGACAACGCCGAGGACCTGGATCATGAGGAAATGCGGATTTCCTGTGTAGAGAAGGCCGTCTTTGACAGAGAAGAAACCGGTCAGGATGGTGCCGAGTGCACCGCACACGCCGTGAGCGGAGATGGCGCCGACAGGGTCATCGATCTTCAGCTTCTGATCGACGAATTCGACTGCATAGACGATCGCGATGCCGGCGATGACGCCGATCCAGAAGGAACCGGCCACGGAAACGACATCCGTGCCTGCGGTGATGGCTACGAGACCGGCAAGACCGCCGTTCAGTGTCATAGAAACATCCGGTTTGCCATATTTCACCCAGGTGAGAAGCATGGTGGTGACAGCACCGGCAGCGGCTGCCATATTCGTGGTGACCATGATGCTGGCGACGGAGAGGATCGTATCATCGCCGGTCATGGAAACGGTGGAGCCGCCATTGAATCCGAACCAGCCCATCCACAGGATGAACATGCCAAGGCAGGCAAGAGTGATGGAGTGACCGGGGATCGCATTGACGCTGCCATCCTTATTGTACTTGCCAATTCTTGGTCCAAGAAGAGATGCACCGACCAGAGCGCAAACGCCGCCGACCATGTGTACACAGGTGGATCCGGCAAAGTCATGGAAGCCGAGCTCGGAGAGCCAGCCGCCGCCCCAGATCCAGTGTCCGGAGATCGGATAGATCAGGAGAGAGATCACAACGGAATAGATGCAGTAAGAGGAAAATTTCGTACGTTCAGCCATCGCGCCGGAGACGATCGTCGCAGCGGTCGCACAGAAGACGGTCTGGAAGAAGAGGTAGACCAGCGGAGGATAGCCTGCATCGCCGGTGTCATAGTGGGTGACGAAGAGATCCGGCGTGCCGATGATGCCGCCGATGTCTTCACCGAACATAAGACCGAAGCCCAGGATCCAGAAAACGATGGTGCCCAGTGCAAAGTCCATGAAATTCTTCATGACGATGTTGCCTGCATTCTTTGCTCTCGTGAGCCCAGTCTCCACCATCGCAAATCCCGGCTGCATGAAGAATACCAGGATAGCCCCCAGCAGTGTCCAGGTCGTATCCACAGAGGAGTACTTTCCCTCCGCATCCGCCGCCATGATCATGGTCGGCGTGCACAAGGCCGCCGCCAGGAGCGGCCACTTGGCTAAAACTTTTCTCATTTTTACCACACCCTTCTAAAAAAAAGAAATAAGAATTTTCCCGTACATAGAGAAAGCCCGGGCATCTGCCCGGGCTTCATTGTCCAAAAGAAAAAGTCTCGATGCCCCTGCATCAAGACCTCTTTGTCCTCTGTGTACTTGTCATTCATTGCTGAATATGCAGATATGATAACGCTAAGAGGCGCCGCCGTCAAGAGGGAAAATGGGAAAATTTGTCAGAAAGGGAATCAGTAAAGGATTCGGAGTTCAGGGTCAGCCCCTGGGTAATGCTATTAAGTAAGCGGCAGAACGTTCTTGGCTCCCCATCGGGGGAGCTGCCCGAAGGGCTGAGGGGGCTACGTAGCGGTATTGCATGAAAATGTTGGAATATCGATAG
>JAIJLI010000104.1 GCA_022722495.1 Dialister sp.
CCAAGCAGTGGTTCGTCAAGATGAAACCGCTTGCCGGTCCTGCTATGGAAGCTGTCACCTCCGGTAAGACCAAGTTCGTCCCGGAACGTTTCTCGAAAACATATATCCAGTGGCTGTCGAACATCCATGACTGGTGCATTTCCCGCCAGCTTTGGTGGGGGCATCGTATCCCGGTCTGGTACTGCGATGACTGCGGCGCTGTCTCTGCATCCCGCACTGACCTCACAGAATGCCCGAAGTGTCACAGCCAGCATATCCATCAGGATCCGGATGTCCTTGATACCTGGTTCTCCTCTGCACTTTGGCCATTCTCCACGATGGGCTGGCCGGATCAGACACCGACGCTGAAGCAGTGGTATCCGACCTCCACCATGGTCACCGGCTACGATATCATCTTCTTCTGGGTAGCCCGCATGATGTTCATGTCCATGGAATTCATGAAGGAGATCCCATTCAAATACGTCTTCATCCACGGCCTTGTCCGCGACTCTCAGGGACGTAAGATGTCCAAATCCCTCGGCAACGGTATCGATCCTCTTGAAGTCATCGAAAAGTACGGCGCAGATGCGCTCCGCTTCACCCTGGTGACCGGCAACACCCCGGGCAATGATATGCGTTTCTACTATGAACGTGTCGAAGGAAATAGAAACTTCGCCAACAAGCTCTGGAATGCGACCAAGTTCACCCTGATGAACTTGGATGACTATGACAAGGATTTCGTCCCGACCAAGGAACAGCTGACGCTGGCAGACAAGTGGATCCTCGACCGTCTCGCCTACACCGAAGACTATGTAGGCACGAACCTTGACAAGTATGAACTCGGTGAAGCGGCAGACAGCATCTACAACTTCGCATGGAACTATTTCTGTGACTGGTACATCGAAACGGCGAAGGGCCGTCTCTATGGTCAGCACAATACGGATAGAAAAGTCACCCAGTATGTCCTCGTGTACACCCTGACCCGCATGCTGGCACTGCTCCATCCGTTCATGCCATTCATCACGGAACACCTCTGGCAGCATCTGCCGCATGAAGGCGAAACGCTGGCAAGAGCTCCGTGGCCGAAGGCGGACGAGGCGCTCCGTTTCCCGACCGAAGCAGAACAGTTCGATCGCATCATGGACTGCATCAAGGCGGTTCGTAACATGCGTGCCGAAGCGGGTGTCACCCCGAATAAGGCCTGCCATATCCAGATCGCTGTCCTTCGTGATGACCTCAAAGCCTGCCTTGAAAACAATAAGGAATACTTCGAAAAACTCGGTCATGTCGAAGGCATGAAGCTCCTCGCAGCAGATGCGGCAAAGCCGGAAAATGCAAATGCGGCTGTCGTCACAGGTCTTGAAGTCTACCTCGAGCTCAAAGGCCTCATCGACACGGCGAAGGAAAAGGAAAAGATCCAGAAGGCGAAAGATGCTCTGGCCAAAGATATCGCCCGCACGTCCGGCAAACTTTCCAATCAGGGCTTCCTCGCCAAGGCACCGGAAGCTGTCGTAGCGAAGGAAAAGGAAAAGCTGGCGACCTTTGAAGAAAAGATGAAGTCTTTGGACGAACGTCTGCAGTTCCTGGAAAAACTTGGCTAAAAGACCGTTGGCTGCTTGCAGCGAGCAGCTAACTATAGTAAGGAGAAATCATGAATTACGAAGAATCTATCGCCTATCTGGAAGCGGCGGCATCCTTCGGGATCAAGCCGGGCCTCGAACGCATCGAAGCCATCCTTGAACGTCTGGATCATCCGGAAAAGGCTTACAAAGTCATCCATGTCACCGGTACGAACGGCAAGGGCAGCGTGGTGGCTATGATCACCAGTGTGCTGGAAAATGCGACACTCAAAGTCGGTCGCTACATTTCCCCGCATCTCATCGATTACACCGAGCGCATCCACATCGCAGGCCATGATATTCCGAAGGAAGACTTCGCGAAGGCTGCGACCGTCGTCCGCGAAGCCGCAGAAAAAGCCATCGCTGACGGCGTCGAAGCTCCGACTGAATTTGAACTCCTGACGGCTATGGCGTTCTGGTATTTCAAAGAACAGAAGGTCGACTACGCTGTCATGGAGGTCGGTATGGGCGGGCTCTATGACTCTACGAATGTCATCATCCCGGTCGTTTCCGTCATCACGAATGTAGCGATGGACCACGAGAAATACCTCGGCAAGAATCTGGAGGAGATCGCACATCAGAAGGCCGGTATTATCAAAGAGGGGATCCCTGTCGTCACCGCAGCCCAGCATGTGCCGCTGAAGCAGCTGAAAAAAGAAGCGCATGATAAGAAAGCACGCCTTTATTTCTATGGAAGAGACTTTGAGATCGATACCCGCAGTAAGTACGGTCATGGACAGGTCGTCGTCGTCAAGCGTAAGGACATGCCCAAGGAACTCGAAAACTGTCTCCTCTTCGTGCCCTTCGTCGGCGCGCATCAGGCAGTCAATGCGGCTGTCGCGACCATGGCGCTCACGCTCATCATGAAGCAGGATGAGAGAGTCAATGAGAATGACCTGCGTGAAGGTCTTGCACGTGCCCAGTGGAAGGGCCGCTTTGAGATCCATGATCTGGGCGGTATCCCGTTCGTCATGGACGGCGCACACAATCCGGCGGGTGCGGAAGCCCTAAAGGAAGCGATCGAAGAACAGTACCCGGACAAGCGCCGCGTCCTCGTCTTCACTTCTCTTCAGGACAAGGATACGGAGACCGTCATCCAGCTCCTCATTCGCAAGGGTGACCGTGTATTCCTGACGGAAGCACCGACACCGCGCACCAGAAAGCCGGAAGAGATTGCTGCCATGATCGATGAGCAGAAGATCGCAGCCGTGCATACGGCAGAGCCATCTGTCACGAAAGCACTGGATGCGGCACAGAAAGAAGCCAAAGATGGCGATGTCGTCATCATCTGCGGCTCCCTCTACATCCTTGGCGAAGCCATGGAGTGGATGGCAAAGAAGATTGGAAATTAAACATAGTCATAAAACGGTTACATCGCAATTAGCGGTGTAACCGTTTTATATTGGTCCAAGAGGCCAGAGGCACGACTATGACATCTGCGGGCATCCCATAGATACTCGCAGCGCACCACGATTTCTGATCCCTCATTTGAGCAATGCTATTAAGTTAAGCGGCAGAACATTCTTGGCTCCCCATCGGGGGAGCTGCCCGGAGGGCTGAGGGGGCAGCACTACGGTATATCCAACATTGTTCGATGGCCGCTGGCATGCCCCTATTGCCTTCGGCACTTCCCCCGAAGGGGGAAGCAAGTCATTACGGCGCTAACAATTTCCTTACCTTAATAGCATTACTCATTTGAGAGAGCTTTCAAACCGGATCAAAGGGCTCCTCGCCTTATGGGTCAACCATGCCACAAGACCATGTGCTGCACTACCAATATCAAAAATAGATAAATTTATCTAAAAATATTATACACATGAACACGCTTATGTTATAATGAGAGCACAAAACAAAAGACTATTTCTATGGAAACACTGATTTTGAAAGGAAATCAGCATTTCTGTAAGTGCGGCATGGCTGCGATTTCCTATAGGAGGACCTCAATATGATTACCGAACGTGAAATATTCCTGACCGATCCTGAAGAAAAAGCAAAAGTTGTCGAATTCCTGAAAGGCTTTGATCTGACTTTTACGGGGATCATTGACTATACCATGGGACTTTTTGATGATGGCAAGCTCATCGGCACTGGTTCGCTCGGCGGGCGCGTTATGCGAGATATTGCGATCAGCAGCGATTATCAGCGAAAAGGTCTGACTCACCGCATCATCAGAAATCTGCAGGGGGAATCCAACCGCCGCGGGATCAATGGAAATCAGATCTTCACAAAGCCGAAGAATGTACCGGTCTTTGAACACATGGGCTTCAAGTGCGTGGCTGTCGCTGAGCCGTATGCAGCGCTTTTAGAGTCAGGTACAGATACACTCGAGGACTATCTCGCGCGCGTGCGTACCTTTCTGGGCAGCGGGGAGGGGAAGAACCGCGGTGCGATCGTCATGAACTGCAATCCTTTCACCTTGGGACACAGAAGCCTTGTCGAGTACGCACATAACAACTGTGATGAAGTCATCATCTTTGCCGTGCAGGAAGATAGGAGCGTCTTCCCCTTCTCGAACCGATTCACTCTCATCAAGCAGGGCGTGAAGGATATGAAGGGGGTCGAAGTCATTTCCGGCGGGGATTTCATCATTTCCAATGCGACCTTCCCGACCTACTTCATCAAAGGCACGGATGAGCTCGCTGCGCAGACGAAACTGGATGCGACCATCTTTGCTACCCGCATCGCACCAGCGCTGAATATCACCGTCCGCTTCGTGGGCGAAGAACCGACCGACAAGACCACGCTGGCCTACAATCAAGCCATGCGTGAGGTCTTCGCTGAAAACGGGATCGAGCTCAAAGTCATTCCCAGAGAGCAGAAGGGCGATCAGATCGTTTCCGCCTCCTCGGTGCGCCGCGCTCTCGCGGCAGATGACTGGGAGACCGTTTATCGGATGGTACCGAAGACCACGCTGACGTACCTTCGGAGCGAGGACGGACAGACAGTGATCCGGAATATCAAGATGCAGGAAGCATTCAAACAGATGGAAGGAAAAACGAAATAACGAGAAAAGGCTAAGCTATCATGGGATGGCTTAGCCTTTTCTTATTCCTGGTGACTAGTGACTAGGGATTAGGGATTAGGAGCAAGCGAGAGGCTTTCAAACGTAATCAAGGGGCGGGACGCCCCAAGAGCTAACCCTGAACCCTGAACCTGTTTCTAATGTCAATCCTGCTTTATAAAATAGTTGACCAATGGTTTACAACTGATTATAATAAGGAAAAATAGTAAACCAAACATTTCCTGTATAGGGGGCATTTCTATGCGAAACGAAATTCTGGATTATTTCCGCAAAGCCAATGGTCAGTTTATCTCCGGCGAGCAGATCTCCCGGGATCTGCATGTGTCGCGGACGGCCATCTGGAAGCACATCAATATTTTAAAAGAACGCGGGTATATTTTCGAGTCCAGCACGCGCAAGGGCTATCGACTGATCTATGCGCCAAATCTTTTGACACCGTTGGAAATCGACAGCGCGCTGCACACGGAGACCTTTGGCCGTCACGTGGTCTATCTCTCTAGCACCACATCGACGAATGAAGAAGCGAAGAAGATCGCGCGCGAGGGCGCAGAAGAGGGGACCATCGTCGTAGCGGAGGAACAGACGGGCGGTCGCGGACGTCTCACGCGCTCCTTCTACTGCCCCTTTGCGAAAGGGATCTGGTTTACGCTGATTCTCCGTCCGAAATTCTTCCCGCTGGAAGCATCCAAATGTACGCTGATGGCAGCCGTGGGTGTCTGCCGTGGGATCCGCCGTCTGGGACTTCAGGACGCGGGCATCAAGTGGCCGAATGATATTCTTTATCACGGCAAGAAGCTGGTCGGCATCCTGACGGAAATGTCTGCCTCCATGGAAAAGATCGACTACATCATCATCGGTGCCGGTATCAATACGGGGATGAAGAAAAGCGAATTCCCGGAGCTCTTCCGTGAAAGCGCCACCTCTTTCCTGGCAGAGGGGATCGATGTTTCCCGTAAGGATCTCCTTGCCGCCATTCTGGCGGAGCTGGAGAAGGAGTACGAGATCGCACAGACACAGGGCTTTGACAAGGTGCTTGAGGACTGGAAAGCTCTCTCCGTCACCTTAGGTCAGGATGTCCGCGTCATCATGGGCGAGGAAAACTATACCGGCAAGGCGGTCGACATCGATAAGGATGGCTGTCTCCTTGTCGATACCGGTGAAAAGGTCGAGCGCGTCATCGCAGGCGATGTCTCCATCCGCCCGATCGATGCGCCGCTCCCGAAACGATAAGAGCGGTTGGCTGATAAGTGGTGAAAAACAAACGGGTTCTGAAGGGTCAATGGGTTCAACGAGGGGCGGCGCAAAATAATATGGGAGCGCCGCGAGTTCAGAAATAGTGGCATTCTCGTATCGTTCCTCTTTCTATTTGCGGCTGAGCCGCCACCACAAGTTTGAAAGCAGGGATGAGTGGCTGGGGAGCGGGAGTGGCTAGGGATTAGGAGTGACTGGTAACTAGTGACTGGGGTTCTCTGGCATCGTCATCCCGAGCGTAGCCGAGGGATCTTTACTGCACTGCAGAAAATCAGCGTGTATGTGCTGAGGAAAAACGGTGTCTTGGTGCTGTCTCACATCAGGCAATGAGCGTACTGCAATAGAGATTTCTCGGCTGCGCTCGAAATGACGACGGCGCGAAGCGCTATCAAAATTCTGCGGCGCTTCTGGTTTTTATGCGCCGCACCACCCCCGCCCTACCTATAGAACCCGCTGAACCCTGAACCCTTATTCCTCATTCACGAAAGAAGGTCTTTCCTTTGGAAAAAGGACATATGCATGATATGATCAGTGCCGCTTTATTTGCGGGCATTATGGCGATTCTGTCACAGTTTACATTCCCCATCGGTGCTGTGCCGATCACGCTGCAGAGCTTCGTCTGTGCGCTGGCCGGCGGTGTACTGGGACGGAAGTGGGGCGCGATCTCCATCGGACTATGGCTTCTCCTTGGGATGCTTGGCATCCCGATCCTTACCATGGGGAAGGCTGGCATCGGCATCTTCCTTTCTCCGGTCGGCGGCTACTATCTGGGCTTCGTTGTCATGGCCTGGCTCTCGGGCTTCCGCCTGGCACAGAAGGGACACTTCGTGCGCCAGATTGCCTGTGCACTGGCCGGTCTTGTCTGCTGCTATGCTCTGGGGACGGTATGGTTCATGGGCTATTTCCAGTACGGCCTTGACAAAGACATGCCGCTGTGGACGGCGCTCACCATGACGGTCTTCCCTTTCATCGCATTTGATCTCATCAAAGTCATTCTGGGTGTCCTTGCCGGTACCCGCATCCGTCAGGCGCTGCATCAGGCAGGATTCTATCCGTCCTTGGAGCATTGAGCGTGTAAAAACGTATTGATCTCACCTGAGAAGCAGTGTGTCCTTAAAAACGTTTCATCTCATTTTGAGGTGAGACGTTTTATTTTGGACTCGGTATCAGATTTTCTTGCTGCCAGCCAAGCATCCTTTCGTATCTCCC
>JAIJLI010000105.1 GCA_022722495.1 Dialister sp.
CTCAAAGGGAGGCTTTCCTCTTTTATTGTTCCTGGAAAAATTCCCCTACCGAGTAAAATTTTACACTAAGCATGGAAGAGGCTTCACAGGGGCCCGTCACTTTTTATTTTTCCGGTCAAGCGCCCTTCACCCAAAATAAAAATCCGTCCGTGACAGATCGTCATAGACGGATTTTTATAGATCAGGCGTTTTTAGCTGCTTCGCAGATCTGGGTGAAGCCAGCCGGATCGCTGATAGCGAGTTCGGAGAGCATCTTACGGTTCACTTCGATACCAGCACGGGTCAGGCCAGCGATGAGCTTGCTATAGGTCAGGCCGTTCTGACGAGCTGCTGCATTGATACGAACGATCCAGAGCTTACGGAATTCTCTCTTCTTGGATCTACGGTCTCTTCTAGCATAGTAGAGAGCCTTCATGACCAGTTCGTTTGCTTTTCTGAACTGGGTGTGACGAGCACCTCTGTAGCCCTTAGCCAGTTTCAGAATCTTCTTATGTCTTGCATGAGCGGTAACGCCGCTTTTTACTCTTGCCATTCTCTTATATCCTCCTTATTAGCCGTTTGGAAGCAATCTTGCTACACGTTTGTAATCAGACTTGGAAACCAGTGCTGCTTTTCTGAAATTTCTCTTTCTCTTCGGGGACTTCTTTTCGAGAATGTGGCTCTTGAATGCTTTGTTTCTCTTGAACTGACCGGATCCGGTTTCAGTAAAACGTTTTGCCGCAGCGCGACGGGTTTTCATTTTCGGCATTTTGTACTCTCCTTTGTTATGCTTTTGGGGCAACGATCATTGTCATGTTGCGCCCTTCTAATTTCGGTGGCTTTTCGCGAACAACGGTATCACCCAGTTCTTTAGCGAAACGGTCGAGAACATCCTGTCCAAGTTCTGGATGGGTCATTTCTCTGCCACGGAACATGATGGTCACTTTGACTTTGTTTCCATCACCTAAGAAACGCTGCGCATTCTTCAGTTTGACAAAGAAATCATGGTCTTCGATATTTGGACGAAGCTTAACTTCTTTGATCTGGAATACCTTCTGTTTCTTCTTGGCTTCTTTATCACGTTTCTGCTGTTCATATCTGTATTTGCCATAGTTCATGATACGGCATACGGGTGGACGGCCATTGGGCGCCACCTCGACGAGATCAAGTCCTTTTTCTTCCGCCATGCGAATCGCTTCATGGAGCGTCATGATCCCCAATTGTTCATTTGCATCGCTGACGACACGCACCTCTCTGGCGCGGATCTGTTCATTGATGCGAAGTTCCTTACCTATTCTTTTCACCTCCGAAATAGAAATCATTGCAAGTGTAAAGGCGGACAGCATCTGCCGTCCGCCTTGAGTTCATACGTAAACCTTAGTAGCCTGCGCCATGTAAGGTGAGAAGCGGATGACTTCTGCTTGCAATCAATTACAAGGGATATGGTACTACAGAAATCGATCCAAGTCAAGAGGAAAAATGCAGAAGAGGAAGAGGGCATATATAGGATCAAAACCTCCAGGCACTTATAACACGCGCCCCTCTTTGCCCCATAGCACCTGCAGAAACTGCTGTGCTTCTTTCGCGATGAAATTCACGGCGCTCTTGATGAAGCTGCCCGGATCCATTATTTCTTCTTCTTCTCGTCCTTCTTTCGTCCCTTCTCTTTCTTTTCTTTTTCTTTCTTCGGCTTCTTGACCTTATGGTGTACGTCTTTTCCCGACTTTTCGCCTTTGACATCACCCGCAGCCTCGATGGCCTTTCTGTCTTCTTCGGCGGCAAGACGACCAGACTCTGCATCTGCTGCTTCCTGCTTGGCCGTCATCGCTTCAGCGTGCTCCCGATCCACGTCTCCTTCGCTCATTCTGGGCAGGACGACAGTGACGGTCGTGCCTTCCCCTTCGATGCTTTCGATAGAGAGCATGCCTTTGTGCTTTTCTACGATATGCTTGCAGATAGCAAGTCCCAGTCCGCTGCCGCCGGTCGCTTTGTTCCGGCTCTCTTCGGCGCGGTAGAAGCGCTCAAAGACGCGTCCCTGCTTATCCTTCGGGATACCGATGCCTGTATCCGATACCGTAAGGATCATCTTGTCTTCCCCCTCTGGTGAAAGGCGTGCGTATACATCCCCGCCTTCATGGTTGTATTTCACCGCATTATCCAGGAGATTCATGATAAGCTCAGAGAGAAGTGCTGCATTGCCATAGGTATAAAGCGGGTCTGTATCCACGTGCACCTTGACATGCTTGGCATCTGCCTGTGGAGAAATGAGATCAGCTGCATACCGCACCAAGCTGTCCACAGAGACGGTCTTCCATGTGATGGTGGTCTCTGTCTCCTCGATCTTGGAAAGATGCATGATGGTATCGATCAGTGTCAGCATTCGCTGGGATTCATTCACGATGCGGCTGCCGAAGAGGCGCACATCCTCGGGCTTCTGGTACATGCCATTGGCAATCATTTCTGCGAACCCGCTGATAGAGGTCAGCGGTGTTTTCAGCTCATGCGAAACATTAGCAGAGAATTCGCGGCGCATTTTTTCAGCCATATAAGAAGCCGTCATATCACGAAGTACGATGAGAAGACCGGATTCTCCGTCGGTGAGTACGATCCGATTCATGACCATACGGAAGGGCTTATCAAAAAGGCACATGGTGTACTCCTGCTTCCCCTCGCTGTGGTAGGCTTTGCCAATGACGCGAAGCCAGTCCTCATCATGATAAAGGCTCGCTATACGGCGGAAGCGCTTGTTTTCATTTGGATGGAAAATATCTTCGATCGTCTTATTGTAATCGATGATCTCCCGGCTGCCATTCAGAAGGATGATGCCGTCTGTGATAGTATCGACCACGATGCGGATCGTATTCCTTTCCTCTTCGATATCCTCCATATAGTTTTCGATATCATTGTGCTGCTCTTCGACCTTGCGGATGAGAGGACGCAGTTCCTTATATTCCGGCGGCAGCTCGTCCACCTTCTCCCCCTTCATGATACGCTGCACGAGGTCTCCCAAGAGATGGAAGGGTTTCAAAATGCTTTCTGTCTCCCGTTCCGCAGCAGCCAGACAGCCCACGGTGAAGACCAGGAGGAAGATGAATATCTCCGGTAAGTAGGAGGAGTAGCCTTTGTAATTCACCATGCGTCCGCTTGAAAGCCGGAGCACCGTGCCGTCATCTGCTCTGACGGCATAATAGCTCTTCGGCTTGTCAAAGGAGTCCTTATGCACTTCGTGTCCACTGCCCGTCGCAAATGCCGCCTTCACTTCGCCGCTTGCCTTGTAATCCTCCTCCTTTTGGTCACTGTCATAGATGACAGAGCCATCGGTATCGAGCCAGACGATGTGAATGGCACGTTCATTGTCTTTGAAGACCCAGTCCAGATACTCGATGCTGCTCTCTTCCTTGTCCTTGGAGATCGCGCCGGAAACGACACGCGCCGTGCGCCCGAGCTCCGCACTGATCTGCTCCTGCATGCCCTGGTAATATAAGATGGCCGAGAGTATGAATGTCACGACCACGGATATGATGCCCATAAAGAGCAGACTTTTATAAATTCTTCCTCTCATGTGTTTCTCCTACGTGAGTTGTATTAGTAGAAATATATAATAGGTGGCCTTAGCACGTATGCATAGCCTCATACGTGCACGGGACTAACTATCCAAACTAACTATCCAAAAGCTTCATCGGATCTTACACTTTCCGTAAGCACCGTATTCCAGAGCCAATGCATGGAAACACCGCCTAAAATCTGCGGCGCTCCATATATCAGACACCGCAGCGCCTCTTCTCCAGAAAGGCTGCTGAACCGCTTCCGCAATGAAACCGAGGATCGCCAAAGTGTATCGACCCGATCTTATTTTCTATCCCCCAGCCTGTAGCCCACGCCGCGGACCGTGCGAATAAGAGAGCCTTCCTCCCCAAGCTTCTGACGAAGGCTCATGATGTGCATATCGATGGTACGGCTTTCCATCTCAAAAGGAGAATCCCATACCGATTGCATGATCTGATCGCGGGACAGGACGATGCCCTTGTTCAGCAGGAGATAACAGAGCAGGTCGAATTCTTTGAGAGTCAGCTGGATTTCTTTTCCGCCTACTGTGACGACGTGCTGCTCCTGATCCACTACGATATGACCGTAAGAGAGCAGCTTCTTATTCGGCTCCGTCGCTTTTTTGGTTCGTCGAAGGACCGAACGGATCCGCGAGAGCAGCTCCATGATGCCGAAAGGCTTCGTCACATAGTCATCCGCTCCGCAGTCAAGCCCTTTTACGATATCGAACTCACTTGTTTTCGCCGTCATCATGATGATCGGGACCGTCTGCATGGCTCCGCTCCCCGGCGCTCTCATTTTCTTCAGAATGGTCAGCCCATCCTCGCCCGGAAGCATGATATCAAGGAGCAGCATATCAGGTATATTTTTCTGCAGCGCATCATACAGCGCATTGGCATCACCAAAGCCTTCGACCTTGTACCCCTGCCCCCGGAGTGCATAACTCACCAACTCGCGAATACTTTCATCATCTTCTACACAGTAAATTAAAGGCATGAGATCCTCCTGCTTGATCACCGAAAAAAGTCAAATTCACTTGCATCAATTCGAACCGATCAAAAGAACAAAAATACGAGATGAGAAATGGTGCTGCCTCGCCCAATGCAATAGCGCTGAAATAAAAAAGAAACACCCAGTCTATCTGAATCGATGCGGCGCTCTATGATTTTCACGCCGTCACCTTCATTTCCCATTCCTGATTATCCATCCTATCCAAAAGCCGGCACGCCAGAGACCTTGATCGTCTCTGACCCGCCGGTGAAGTATTCCTTATTATTTTATCATATGAAATCAACCAAAGTTACCGGAAATGTAACGAATCGTTCGTTCTTTCTGCGGATTCTCGAAAATCTGTCTGGTTTCGCCGTATTCGACCATTTCACCAAGATAGAAGAAGGCTGTCTTGTCAGCGATACGCTGTGCCTGCTGCATGTTATGGGTGACCATGATGACCGTGTAGCGTTCCTTGAGCTTTACAGCGAGTTCTTCGATATGCGCTGTGGAGATCGGATCGAGGGCAGAGGTCGCTTCATCCATCAGGAGAACATCAGGCTCTACGGCAAGGGCTCTGGCGATGCAGAGACGCTGCTGCTGACCGCCGGAGAGACCGAGAGCAGACTTATGCAGGCGGTCTTTCAGTTCGTCCCAGATGGCAGCCTGACGCAGGCTGCTTTCTACGATCTCATCCAGATCCGCTTTCTTGGTGATGCCTTTCAGGCGAGGCCCATAAGCGACATTATCATAGACACTCTTCGGGAATGGATTCGGTTGCTGGAAAACCATGCCGACATGACGGCGAAGAACGATCGGATCGATATCTTTGTAGGCATCGACACCGGCAAGAAGGATCTCCCCTTCTACACGGCAGGACGGGATGAGGTCATTCATGCGGTTCAGAGAGCGCAGGAAGGTCGATTTCCCGCAGCCGGACGGTCCGATGAGTGCGGTGATCTGGTTCTTTTCAATGCGAAGATTGATGCCCTTCAGTGCCTGAAATGAGCCATAGTAAAGATCGACATTCTTGCAATCGAAACTTATATTGTTATATACAGAGATGGCAGGTGAGCCAGCAGGAGCCGGGACAGCGACTGAGTTTCCATTATAATACATTATGCATGTTCTCCTTCTGTTTTCTTAGTAATGTAGTGACTGATGAGGCGAGCGCCTATGCTGAATGAGAGCACCATGAGCATCAAAATAGCAGAAGCTGCAGCTGCTGTATCAGCGGCAGATCCGCCGACGCCCTCGGTGCGGGATGCCCAGACCTGCAGGGACAGGGTTTCACCCGGGCGGAATGGATTCAGCGGGCAAACAGGCGATGTGATATCCCACACCTGCCAGCTGATGTCGGTGCTCATGCCTGCGGTGTAAAGGAGTGCAGCGGCTTCGCCGAATCCTCGGCCGGCTGCAAGGATGATGCCGGTCACGATTGGTCCGATAGCCGCCGGCAGCATGACCTTCCAGATGGTCTCGAAGTGAGTCGCCCCCAGTGCAAGGCTGCCTTCTTTGAAGCCATGCGGCAGCGCTTTCAGTGCATCGTAGGTTGTCGCAGTGATAAGCGGCAAAGACAGGACAGACACTGCCAAAGCGCCTGCGAAGAGGTTCCACTGGGAGCCGACCATGATGATAAAGACCAGGTAGCCAAAAAGGCCGACCACGATCGAAGGGAGAGAGGATAATGTCTCAATGGCGATGCGAAGAGCATTGATGATGCGACCTTCCGGTGCATATTCCGCCATGTAAACACCAGCAAAAATACCGATCGGTACAGAAATCACAAGAGAGAGGAAAACAAGATAAACGGTGTTAAAAAACTGATTTCCAATACCGCTTGCTTCAAAAGAGAAGATCTCCGGACGGAAGGCTTTGATACCGCCCCAGACCACATACATCGTGAAGGCAATGAGAAGCAGGACGAAGGCACCGGACACCACATAGAAGACAGCCGTCGCGAGATTATCGGACATATGCGCCCTCTTCAGTGAGCCGCTCACATGGCGAAGGTCGTCCGCCGAAAGGGAAGAATTCGGGTTCATCAGATTTTCTCCTTTCTGGCAGCGATCAGATGAATGATCAGAATGAAAAGAAGGGAAACGATAAAGAGCAGGAGTGCCATGGACCACAGGGCTGCATTGAATTCGCCGCCGTCCATAGCACCGCCCATATCGGAGGCGATCGCAGACGTCAGGTTGTTCGTCGGGTCAAGCAGGCTCTTCGGGAATGCGCGCATCTTCCCGATGACCATGGAAACAGCGAGTGCTTCGCCAAAAGCTCTGGCCAAACCAAGCACGATAGCGGTCAGGATGCCCGACATCGCAGCGGGGAGAAGCACTTTATAAATCATCTGCCAGCGGGTAGAGCCAAGACCATAGGCACCTTCGATATACTTCTGATTCACGCTGCGGATGGCATCTGCGGAGACGGAAGTGATCGTCGGATAGATCATGACGGAAAGCACGATCGCTGCCGCCAGCACCGACTGCCCATGAGAGCGGTCAAATACCTT
>JAIJLI010000106.1 GCA_022722495.1 Dialister sp.
CGACTTCGTTTAGCTGGGATAGCTGGATTCGAACCAGCGCATAGCGGAGTCAAAGTCCGGTGCCTTACCACTTGGCTATACCCCTATGGGGCGAGTATAGGGATTCGAACCCTAGCGTAACGGAGCCACAATCCGCCGTGTTAACCACTTCACCACACCCGCCATATTTTTCCCATCATAGGCATTTCGCCATATGACGTTGTTTATTGTACCATAGAAAGAAATATCCGTCAAATAGTTTTCCGAAAGATTTTTTCATCCATCACCCGTCACAAAAAAATTCTCTTACAATATATAAAGAGATTCATTAAAGGAAAGAGCTCTGATGCCTCTTCACTCCAGAACCCAACCTCTCCCCTTCCTCCGCTCCTTTATATGTTGTATAATGATAAACAACTTAAAAGCACTGGTTCCAAGCAGGATCTGTTATACCAGTGCTTCTTTTTATTATTTATCCTTTTATCAATGAGGTACACACCATGGACAACAAACCTTTCCGACAGGGCACCATCGATCAATTCTTAGACGATCTCGGCAGCAAGAAAGCGGCCCCTGGCGGCGGCGCAGCAGCCGGACTCGTAGGCGCACAGGCCTGTGCGCTCGCTGAGATGGTCTGCCATCTGACAGAAGCCAATAAAAACTACGCAGAATTCCACGAAAAAGCAGCCGAATATGCCTCCGTCTTTCAGATGGCCCGCTCCATCTTCCTTGATCTGATGGATGAGGATGCCAAGTCCTTCCTGGAACTGATGGACACCCTGCGCGCCATCCGCACGCTTCCGCTGGCGGAGAGACAGGAAAAACAGCTCGAAGCCTTCAAGAAAGCGATCGAAGTCCCGCAACAGATGGCGCAGACCATGAGCGATCTGCTCCCGAGCTTCACGAACCTTCTCCTCAAAGGAAATAAGAACGCCATCAGCGACGCCATCATGGCTGCCCAGCTTGCCATGGCCTGCATCCGTGCCTCCATCCTGAATGTCAGGATCAACATGAAATACATCGATGATGAATTCTACGAACATGAGATCAATGACTCGATCAACACATGGGAAAATGCCATCTCCGCCATCGATGCCGTACTGACATATCAGGTGGATCTGTAAGAAAAAGGTGCAAGGTTCAGGGTTCAAGGTTGTGGTGGCGGCTTTGCCGTGATTATATATACGTATAAGGCGCGAAGCCGCCACCCTTGAACCCTTTGAACCCTTTGAATCCTTTGAAACCTTTGAACCCGCTAAACCCCGCTGAACCCACCTCAGTCCCCAGCCACTTTCCCAAAGGAGGCCCTATGTTTTCCAAAAATCAAAGCGGTTCCTCCTTGAACCGCCAGCTCTTCGAAACCTACATGGCGCTCGACAACTGGCACCAGTTCCGTCTGCGTCTTTTCATCGAAGGGATCTTCGTCGGCATCGCAGGCGGACTCTCGATCAGTCTCTTCCGATTTCTCTTGAATAAATCTGAAGCCCTGCGCAACCATCTCTACTACGCCTACCTCATCCCGGCGCTGCGCCGGGATGACCCCCTGCCATTTCTTTTCTACGCGCTCCTTCTCCTTGTGATCGGCGGCGCGCTCTACGCCATGTGCCGCTATGCCCCCATGGCTGGCGGCTCCGGCATCCCGCAGGTGAAGGGCGTCATCCTAGGCCTTATGAAAATGAAATGGCTGCGCATCCTCTGGGTGAAGATCCTCGCCGGAGCCATCGGCATCGGCGCAGGGCTCTCGCTCGGCCGCGAAGGCCCCTCCATCCAGATCGGTGCCGTCGCCGGGCAGGGTCTCTCCCGTACGCTCGGCCGGACACGCATGGAGGAGCGATACCTCATCACCAGTGGTGCGAGTGCAGGGCTTGCCGCCGCCTTCAATGCACCGCTCGCCGGCATGATGTTTGCCCTAGAAGAGCTCCACCGCAATTTTTCCGGCGCCGTCCTTCTTCCCACGATGACATCGGCCATCACAGCGACCATCGTCACCCGTTGCTTCTTCGGGAATGGGACCAGCTTCCATTTCATCGATCTCGTCCCGCTCCCTGCCCAGTACCTGTGGTATGTGGCTCTCATCGCCCTCATCTGCGGCCTCGCCGGTATCATCTTCAACTACGGCCTCCTCCACATCGGCGCCTTCTACCATCCGAAGGTTTTTAGGACGCAGGCCTCCAAGATCATTTTTGCCCTCCTCTGTGCTGGTGTGCTCGAATTCCTCCTCCCACAGGTCTTGGGCGGCGGCAACCATCTTGTCGACCAGCTCGCCGTCACGAGCTACCCGCTCGCCTTTCTGCTGCTTCTTCTGGCAGCCAAATATATCTTCACCCTCATCAGCTATGGCTGCGGCGCACCCGGCGGATTCTTCCTGCCCTTGCTCGTCATCGGCGCCCTGACCGGCGCCGTGCTGGCGAATCTCCTCGTCAATGCGGGACTTCTCTCTGCGGTGTACACGCCGAATGTCATCATCATCGGCATGGTCTCCCTCTTCGCCGCGAGCGTCCGCTCCCCCATCACCGGGACTCTCCTCATCCTTGAGATGACAGGCGACTTCGGTCACCTCATGGTCCTCGCCTTTGCTTCCGCCATCGCCTATATCACCGCAGAGATCCTGAGAGGACGCCCGATCTACGATGCCCTTCTCCAGAGATCTCTCGCAGCCAGCCCCGATACCGCCTGTGAAGAAGAAAAAAATATGATCGAAGTCCCCATCGCGAGCGGCTCCCTTCTGGAAAACCGTCCGATCTCCGAACTTCCTCCCATGAAGCAGACCGTCATCGTAGAAATCAAGCGCTCTGGGAAAAGCCTCATCCCCGACCCCGATACCCGCCTTCGCGCCGGTGACTTCCTCTACATCCTCTCCGAGAGCCGAAATGCAGAAACGCTAAAGCGCATGGGCGAAGAGTCGAATGTGAAATAAAGGGTTTGGAATTCAGGGGCAGCCCGTGGGCGTGCCCCCTTGATCGTTTGCGAAAGAGGTTCAAAGGTTCTACAGGTTCAAGGGTTCAAGGGGGGGGTGGTGCAGCGCATAACAATATAGAAGCGCCGCGGAGTTTTGGATATATGGTATTCGCAGAGGTGCGGCGCTTCGCGCCGATTTTTGTAAACGGCGCTGCCCGAAAGTCGTATTCAAGTCCCCAGTCACCATGTATATAAAAGGAGTCTTTCTCATGGGTCAGCTCAGACGAAAAGTGCATAACTACACCATTCTGGTGCTCATCAAAGAAGGCTCAATGCCCGATTTTCATGTCAAGTCCCTCGCCGCCCTGCGCGTACGCGAAGGCGAAGAGGTCGACTCCCTCTACTTTCAGGACTGCGTCCAAAAGGAAAGGCAGGCCATTGTCAAGGACATGAAGGCCCTTCACGCCTTTCTGGCAGACGACCTCATCCTCACCGCAGACATCAGTGAGAATATGCCTGCCCTGGAAAAGCTATATCAGGAATACTGCGATGCCTTCTTCACGAATACCACACTCGATATCTGCCCCATCAATGAAGAGGTGACTCCGCTCATGGACGATCCCGCATCTTTCAAAGCACGCGTCGCCGTCATCCAAGGAGAAACAGATGCATTGAAACGCGCCCGCTCCACCCACGCCATCTATGAGGAAGCGGCAGAGATCCTCTACGGCTATCAGAAAGGCTGGCCCTACTGGATCTGTGCGCTCTCTACCGAAGAAGAACGCGGCATGGAAAAACGCCTCCCCGCGAAAAAGAAAAAACTCTGGATCGCCACCCTCTGCTGGTTCTTCGGTCTGCACTACTTCTATCTGGGAAATTACGCGCGCAATCTCTTCTACCTCATGACCGTCGGAGGCTGCTTCCTCTGGATGCTTTTCGATCTCTACCGCCTCCCTGGCATGGTGGACGAGAGCAATGCAAAGATCGCAGAAAAAGTGTACAAAGAATTGAAAGAGGGCTCAGAAAGCAAAGGCTAGGAGCTGCATGGCCGGCGAGCGGGTCTTCGAAGGCCTCCACGCCTCTGTCAGTCCGGATAACCGGTGACCTCCCCGCAGCGAAATCCGGCTAAGAGACATCAGGCATCCCCATAACCCCCTTGACTTTCTCCCTTGCAACGTGCTATATTACTAATAATTTCACACAGGCAGTGAAGAGAAGAGTACATGATCGCAGACTGGCAAAGAGAGCGTCCAAATGGTGAAAGGGCGTGCAGTCAGACCATGGAAGATGGCCTCTGAGCCAGGTATGCTGAATGATGAAGCAACCCGGGTGCTCCCGTTACAGAGCTTGGGTATCATGGAAACATCGTACCTTAAAAGGCATCTGCGGCGACGCAGTTGCGAAATTGGGTGGTAACACGAACTCTCGTCCCTTTGGGGACGAGAGTTTTTTATTCTTCCAAAGGCCTTTGGTCCAAGCCCTGCCACTCCCCATTCCCCCCAAAAAATCCTTTACTTGACTGTCTGCCCAAGGAGGTCTTTACTTTGCCGATCAAAATCGCTGATGGCCTGGACGCCATCACAGAATTAAAAAAAGAAGGGATCGTCACCATCAATGAAGCGCGCGCGCGGACACAGGATATCCGCCCACTGAAGATCCTGATCCTGAATCTGATGCCCATCAAGAAGCCGACAGAAGTGCAGCTGCTCCGTCTCTTAGGCGACACCCCGCTGCAGCTCTCAGTCGATTTCGCCCGCATCGCGTCTCGCGAGACCACCCACACGGACCGCTCCTACCTGTCCAAGAACTATCTCACCTTCGATGACATCAAGGATGAGAAATACGACGGCTTCATCATCACCGGCGCGCCCGTCGAAAAGATGCCCTACGAAGAAGTCGAGTACTGGCCGGAGATGATGAAATACTTCGAATGGGCGGATACCCACGTCTTCTCCACCCTGCATTTCTGCTGGGCGGCACAGGCCGGGCTCTACCGTGACTACGGAGTAGAGAAGCGCATCCTCCCCCGAAAGCTCTTCGGCATCTACCAGTACGGCCTCACGATGGATTACCACCCGCTCCTCCGCGGCTTTGACGACCGCTACTTCATCCCGCAGTCCCGACACACCTCCATCGACGACAGAAAGGTCGATGAGACACCGGAGCTCACCGTCCTCTCCCGCTCCTCCGAGAACGGCATCAATATCATTTCCGATCAGGAGTCCCGCCGCATCTTCGTCCTCGGCCACTTCGAGTATGACCTTCGCACATTGGAATGGGAATATAAAAGAGATCGCGAGAAGGGCCTTCCCATCCGCCTGCCGGAAAACTACTATCCCTACGACGATCCGCAGGAAAAGCCGCGCTTCGTCTGGTGCAGCTACGCCCACCTTTTCTATCACAACTGGCTGAACTTCGTCTATCAGGAGACCCCGTACAGCCTCGATCACCTCATGCCATTTAATGTGCATAATCCGCTGCATGTGTAAAGGGTGACTGGGGACTAGTGACTGGGGATTAGAAATTCGTGCTCACCTGGCGTAAACGCTGTCCTGCCATGCACCATGCTGCCTCTCGTTTCCCATGCAAGCGAAAAGACCGCCTCGGAGGTCTTTTTATGCTATAATAGGTCAGGTGCCATCAGCAAGCACGGTAGCGGTATGTTTTCTGCCCCTGCGTTCCACAACAAAGGGGATGATGCCAATGACTGCATATGATTTTTTGACAGTTGTGGTTTATCTAACCCTCTGTATCGTAGCGATACGAAAATAAAATCTTTTTCATTCATTCCATCAACAGAAAAACCGCCTCTCCCTTCACAGTTTGGCGGTTAATCTGTTGAACTATTAGGGGGCCATCCGTTGCCGTTTGGCACCTTTTCTATTGCTATTATACCATAAGGAAATTCGTTGTCCAATGAAAAATGGTATCCTGCCCTTCCCTGCTCCATCTTTATACTCTGCGGTGCTTTTCATTTTTTTGCACCGCACCGCCATTTCTCATTTTTAATTTCACATTTCTCATTCAATAAAAAAGACCGCCGAAGCGGTCTTTTTTATTTGCCCTATGCCCTATTTCAGTACAGACGGCAGCCAGGTGGCAATGCCCGGGAAGAAGCAGAGAAGCGCGATCTCCAGCACCATGATGAAAGCAAAAGGTGCAGAGCCGGCGATGATATCCTGGATCGAGCTGTCCTCGCTGATGCCCTTGATGACGAAGAGATTCATGCCGACCGGCGGTGTAATGAGGGCCAGCTCCATATTGATCAGGAGCACGACATTGAACCAGATGGGATCGAAGCCCAGCGCCTTAATGATCGGGTAGAGCATCGGCAGCGTGATGAGGATGATGGAAACTGTTTCCAGCACACACCCCAGAATGAGCAGCACGATATTGATGCCGATGAGGATGACCCAGCGGTTCATATGCCCTTCCGTCACGAGAGACATGAGCGCCTGCGGGACCTGCAGCACAGTCAGGATATAGCCGAAGAGCATAGCGCCGACCATGATGGCAAAGATCATGCAGGATGTCTTGATGGTCGAGCGGAGGATCCCCGGCATATCACTGACAGAAAGGCTCCTGTAGACGAAGAATGTGATGACGAGCGCATAGATCGTGCCGACAGCAGCGGCTTCCGTCGGCGTGAAAACGCCGGTATAGATACCGCCGATGATGATGACCGGCAGCAGGAGCCCCCAGATATTTTCACGGAGCGCTTTCATCTTTTCTTCCGTCGAAGCCTTTTCTTCTCTTGGCTTATTCCAAGAGGCAATGACGATGTACGCCACGAAAGCAAGCGTCAAAAGCGCACCCGGTACGACGCCGGACATGAACAGCTTTCCGACGGATTCATCGGTGATGGTACCGTAAAGGATCATCGGAATGGACGGCGGGATGAGGATGCCGAGGGTACCGCCGGCAGCGACAGAGCCGACGACGAGCTTTCTGTCATAGCCGCGCTTCAGCATTTCCGGGATCGCCATCGCACCGATGGTGACCGCAGTCGCCACAGAGGAACCGGAGATCGCCGCAAAGATCGCACAGGCGAAAATAGTCGCGATGCCAAGGCCGCCGGGAAGATGGCCCATCCACTTGCTGCCAAGCTCGAAAAGCCCGCTGCCGACCTTGCCCGTCAGCAT
>JAIJLI010000107.1 GCA_022722495.1 Dialister sp.
TCCCGACAGAAGCCTATCCGACCAAAGCCCGGCGGCCGAAGAACAGCCGCCTTAGCAAGAAAAGCTTGGACATGGCAGGTTTTCCTCGCCTGCCGGACTGGCGAGATGCGCTGAAAAGATACCTGATGGAGATCGGCGAGAAATAAAAAGGCGGGCTGCCGGCAGCAAATAGTCAGCAGCTCTTTTTAGCATGGAGTCAATGAAAGGACAAGAATACGATGGGCCAGATCAAAGTTACAAAAAATGTGGGAGGCATCGAAGGCCTCTGCATCATAGAGCCGGCTGTTCATGGGATACGCGTGGCTATTTCATGGAAACGTACAATCAGAAAGATATGGAAGAAGCTGACTTTCACATCCATTTTGTCCAAGATAACCAGAGCATGAGCATGAAAGGCGTGCTGCGTGGGCTGCATTTTCAGAAGCATTATCCGCAGTGCAAGCTCGTGCGTGCGGTCAAAGGCAGAGTATTCGACGTAGCCGTAGATTTGCGCGCTGACTCGGTGACCTATGGGAAATGGTATGGTGTTGAGCTGACAGAAGAAAATAAAAAGCAGTTCCTCATCCCGGAAGGCTTTGCACATGGGTTTCTCGTATTGTCAGACGTGGCAGAATTCTGCTACAAGGTGAATGATTTTTGGCATCCGAATGATGAGGGTGGCATGGAATGATCCGGATATCGGGATCGAGTGGCTGGAGCTCAAGGGTAGGTACCATGGCTCTCCTGCGGCAGAAGGCTATACTATGGCCGACGGTACGCCTCTTACGCTGTCAGATAAGGATCAGAAGTGGATGGGGCTGAAAGAGACGTTTAAGTTTTGAGATGTTGAGACTAAGAGACGGTAAACATCAGATAGCAGGACGGTCTTTTGCATGGTTGTGATAAAATCCGGGTATTTTATCAAAGGAAAGAAAGGCATGTGATAAAAGGACCGGTTTTTATCATATGGGGAATGTGATATGATAAAAAGCAGGAGTTTTATCACTGGGATAGGAGGTGCGCTATCGCTATGGAATATATACCGTTATGGAAAATTTACTATGTGTCGCCGGATACGTATGAGCGAGTTTATTCAGAGCGCTTTTATGCCTGCACGACAAAGCATTTTCTGATATCCGTCAAAGAGGTCAATCGAAAACAGGCGTATCCTTCTTTCCTTTGCTATAATGAGGAGATCTCACTGCTTATACAGACTATGTACCAGAAGTATATTCAGTTTACGAAGTTACTTGCGGAATGTCCTCCTGTGATGCTTCGGCAGTATGCCGTTTCTTGCCTGATCGAAGAGGTACAGGCCACCAATGAAATCGAGGGTGTCAGAAGTACTCGCAAACAAATCAAAGATATCCTCCAAAATATTCCGGTCTCTGCTGCATATCGGCATTTGGCAAGCTTAGTAGATCAGTATCTTCGGATTTTGAATCATGAGGGGGCTTCTTTCTCTACTTGTCGTGATGTTCGCGATTTCTATGATTCATTTGCTTTGGCAGAGGTGGTACAGGAGAATCCAGCGCATGCACCGGATGGGATTATTTTCAGAAAAGCTCCTGTGGAAATTACCAGTCAGACAAATCGGGTAAGGCATGAGGGACTTATGCCGGAGCAGGCGATCATAGAGGCGATGGATCAGGCGTTGTCTATTCTTCAGGCGGCAGAAATTCCGCTTTTGGTCAGGCTGGCGGCTTTTCACTATTTCTTTGAATACATACATCCGTTTTATGATGGAAATGGCCGCACGGGACGATTTATTGTGTCGTATTATCTGTCACGGGAATTTAGTCCGTATATTGCATTGCAGCTATCTGTGGAGATCAATAAACGAAAAAATGCATATTACAAAATGTTTGAGGAGACGAACAGTCAGTGGAATCGAGGCGATTTGACGCCATTTATCCTGCAATTTATGGAGTTCATATCGCTGGCATTTGATGATACGATTTCCGTACTTTCACGGAAAAAGGAGCAGTTGAAACGCTTTGCTGCGCAGCTGAATAAAAAGGCGGCAGGGCAGGATGAGTTGACGAAAACGATCTATTATCTGCTGCTGCAGGCTTCTTTGTTCTCTGGTATTGGAATCACGATGGATCAGCTGATGGAGGCTACGCATAAGACTCGTGTTACGATCAAAAGCCGGCTGAGTAAAATACCGCAATCCCATTATTTGGTGGATAAAAATGAGAAGCCATTTCATTATCGTCTGAATATGAAGATGCTGCGGGGAAGCAAAGAATGATTTACTCAAGCTTTGAGATGGCCGGAAAGTTTGAAGTCTAATGTCTCTCCGTCTCATAGTCTCCAACCTTCCCCTTGACAAACGCAAAAAAGAAGTCTATAGTATGACCATACATGTGAGGATAGAGACATGATGGATCCTTGGTACACGCAAAGAGAGTCTGCGGCTGGTGGGAGCAGATGGTGAGGGGGATCGATTACCGCTCTGGAGCAGGAGGATCGAAATCTTCCCGGGTGGCCTCGTTATCAGGCCGACAAGTGGAGCTTTAGCTCTGATTTGGGTGGAACCACGGAATACAACTTTCGTCCCTTAGGGACGGAAGTTTTTTTATTGCTTTCATATTGCTTTCTGCAAAGCGGCTGAAATGGCAGCGCCAAGCAGAAAGCAACAAAAATGGAAGCCACTGTCCCCAAGCAGTGAATGTCTGTTTTTAGAAAGGAAGATACTATGATTACGATTCGTCTGAAAGACGGAAAAGAGAAAGAGTTCGAGAGCGCGGTATCTCTGGCGGATGCAGCGAAGGCGATCTCCAACAGCCTTGGCAAGAATGTGCTGGTGGCGAAGGTGAATGGCGAGCTGACAGATCTGCGCGATCCGATCGTGGATGGTGCAGAGGTGGAATTCTTCACGAAGGAGGATCCGGAAGGTCTTTTCACGCTGCGTCATACGGCGTCCCATGTGATGGCACAGGCGATCCAGCACTTGTTCCCCGGTGTGAAGTTTGCTATCGGACCAGCGATCGATGATGGCTTCTACTATGATCTGGACTCTGATCATGTTTTCAGCCAGGAGGATTTCGCAGCGATCGAGAAGGAGATGTCGAAGATCGCGAAGGAAAATATCCCGCTGGTGAAGAAGGTGCTGCCGCGCGATGAAGCGCTCCAGTATTTCAAGGATAAAGGCCAGGACTACAAGGTCATGCTGATCGAAGATCTGCCGGAGGAGGAAACGATCTCTCTCTATGAACAGGGTGACTTCACGGATCTCTGCGCGGGCCCGCATCTGAAGTCCACAGGCAAGGTGAAGACGTTCAAGCTGATGACGGTCGCTGGCGCTTACTGGCGCGGCGACTCCAAGAATAAGATGCTGCAGCGTATCTATGCGACGGCATTCTTCAGCAAGGAAGATCTTGACCACTATCTCTTCGTCCGTGCGGAGGCAGAGAAGCGCGATCACAGAAAGCTCGGCAAGCAGCTCGATCTTTTCTCCTTCCATGAAGAGGGCCCGGGCTTCCCGTTCTTCCATCCGAAGGGCATGATCCTCAGAAATAAACTGATGGACTATGAACGTGAGCTCTTCAAGGAATTCGGCTATGTGGAGATCATGACGCCGGTCATCCTGTCGAAGAAGCTGTGGCTGCAGTCTGGTCACTGGGATCATTACAAGGAAAATATGTACTTCACCCAGATCGATGACGAAGACTATGCGATCAAACCGATGAACTGCCCCGGCGGAATCCTGTTCTTCAAGACGCAGCAGCGTTCTTACAGAGATCTGCCGATGCGTGTCGGTGAATTCGGTCTCGTTCATCGTCATGAGCTGAAGGGCGCGCTGCACGGCCTCTTCCGCGTTCGCTGCTTCACGCAGGATGATGCGCACATTTTCATGACGCAGGAACAGATGAAGGATGAAGTCATCAAGTGTATGGCGATGTACCAGAAGATGTATGGTGTCTTCGGTCTGGAATACCATGTCGAACTCTCTACCCGTCCGGAAAACTCCATGGGCAGCGATGAGCTGTGGGAGATCTCCACGAATGCGCTCCGTGAAGCGATCGAGACGGCGGGTGTACCGTACCAGATCAATGAAGGCGACGGCGCTTTCTATGGACCGAAGCTCGATTTCCATGTACAGGACTCTCTGGGACGTACCTGGCAGTGCGGCACCATCCAGATGGATATGCAGCTGCCGGAACGCTTCGATGTGAACTATATCGGTGAAGACGGAGAAAAGCACAGAGCAGTCATGCTGCACCGTGCGGGCTACGGCTCTTTGGAACGTTTCATCGGCATCCTGATCGAACACTATGCAGGGGCCTTCCCGACTTGGATCGCTCCGGTACAGGCGAAGATCATCCCTGTCACGGACAAGAATCTGGAATATGCGAAGTCTGTCGCAGCGGCTATGTCCGAGTCTGATATCCGTGTCGAAGTGGAAGAGGCCAATGAAACACTGGGCTACAAGATCCGTAAGGCACAGATGGAGAAGGTACCGTACATGATCATCGTGGGCGATCAGGAAATGAAGGGTCATACCATTTCCGTCAGAAGCAGAAAGAATGGCGACCTGGGGTCCCAGTCTCTCCCGATGTTTGTCGCAAACCTGATCCGCGAAATCAAAGAACGGGAAAACTGAGATGGCTTACAAAGAATACCAGAGTGCTGATATCGCACGGGCCGCGCTCCGCATGTCTTTGACCGAGACGCGGGCAGATGAGAATGCGCTGAAGGAAAGGCTGGCGAAGGATGGCATCCGCGCTGTCGCTGTGAACTTTGGCGGGAAATTTCTGGATATCCTTCCGAAGATCTTCGAGTCGGCCATCGTGGCTGCCCAAAGACAGAAGGTCATCTCTGATACTCATGTGGGGGATGGCTCTGTGGTCGGAGCCATGGAGTCTGCCATCGAGCAGGTGAAGCCGATGGCGATCGGCATGAATGTCGGCGGCAAGATCGGTATCGCCCGCTGGAATGAGCATCTCTGCGTTGCGATCTTCGTTGGCGTGGGTGTGCTTCATTTCAATGAGGTCACGGTGGGCATGGCGCATCGTGTCCTTCGGAATGATCTGCCTGATTGAGAAAATCATAAGGGGCAGGGAGTGTCTATCTCATACCTGTCTTGCATAAGAAAAGAGCCGGGGGCTTTTGCCTCCGGCTCTTTTTGATGGGAGAAAGAGGGAGCCATTTTTTTTCTTGACAGAAAAAACCGGAGGCGGTACATTGAATGAAATTCGATGGTTCGTTTGAGTGACAGGATGCGTAGAGGCTTTATGAAAGAAAAAATCAGTCTGATTCAAATGGATGTAGAGTTGGGACAGGTGGAAAGAAATTATGAAAAAGCCGTGCAGCTGATGGAGCTTGCGCTCGAAGACAAGCCGGACATTCTTGTCCTGCCGGAAACGTTAAACACCGGTTTCTTTCCGGCGCCGGACAGTGCACTCTATGCCGCTTCTGATGCAGATGGCGTGCAGACGAAAAAGGTGTTCGGAGCCTTTGCCAAGGAGCATGGCGTCAATATCGTGGCGGGCTCGGTCAGCGTTTTGGAAAACGGATGCGTTTTCAATCGAAGCTATATCTTTGATCGCAAGGGCGAGGTCGTTGCCTCTTATGATAAGATCCACGGCTTCAGCCCGATGGGAGAAACGAAGTCGTATACCGGCGGCTCTTCCACTGTCCACTTTACGCTGGACGGGATCGCCTGCTCGATGGCGATCTGCTACGACGTACGCTTTTGTGAGCTGATCCGGACAGAAGCGTTGCAGGGGGTGGATCTGTTTTTCCTTCCTGCCGCCTGGCCGCTCGTAAGAAAGGAGCACTGGATCACGCTTTCTAAAGCCAGAGCGATCGAGAATCAGATGTTTTTCTGTGCCGTGAATGAATGCGGCCGCGCCGGCAGCACGCAGTACGGCGGAAACTCGATGCTGCTCTCGCCTCTTGGGGAAGAATTGCTCCATCTGGGAGAAAAGGAGCAGGTGGCCACGGCGGAGATCGATACGGATGTGCTGCAGGGCATCCGAGAGAGCATCAATGTATTTCGTGACAGAAGACCGGAATTGTATCATCTGTAGAAAAATAGAGGAAAGGCGTTTCGCCCTTTGATTGCGCGTGAACGAGGTTCAGTGGGTTCAAGAGGTTCAGGGGGGCGGTGCATAAAAATCAGAAGCGCCGCGGAGTATCAATCATGGCGATGCCCGAAGGTTTCTTGAAGAGCCGGTTTCCCGTTTGAGGCTTCCAAACATTGACCATTTTGACCGCGAATGACAAAGATTTCTCGTTCGCGCTCGAAATGACGGTGCGAGAGGGTTCGCAGTCCCCAGCCACCCCTATCGCCCAAGAAAACCATTTTGCAAAAAGTGCTTGACAAAAGTACCATGGATGGATATACTAATATGCGTAACTTACGTGCGGCCCGGTGGTGTAGTGGTCTAACATGCCGCCCTGTCACGGCGGAGATCGTCAGTTCAAATCTGATCCGGGTCGCCAGCGCGGAAGTAGCTCAGTGGTAGAGCACAACCTTGCCAAGGTTGGGGTCGCGGGTTCGAGTCCCGTTTTCCGCTCCATATGGCGGCATAGCCAAGCGGTAAGGCAGAGGTCTGCAAAACCTTTATCCCCAGTTCGATTCTGGGTGCCGCCTCCATATTACAATCTATTACATTCATATAGACCTGCCGGGGTGGCGGAACTGGCAGACGCAAGGGACTTAAAATCCCTCGGATCGTGAGATTCGTACCGGTTCGATTCCGGTCCTCGGCACCAATTTGAATGATGAGCCGGAGCGTGATGCTCCGGCTTTTTTGTTTGAAAATGGGTGTGCGCTGGGAAGCGGTCAGGCATCGGGAAGCTGATGGCGCTGCGTCCCGGGCTGCCCAATGAATCGAGGCAAACTATGGCAAAGAAAGAAAAGAAAACGAATGTCATGCGTATTCTGGATAAAGAGAAGATCTCCTACGAGACGAAGTCCTATGACTACGATGAGGACGATCTCTCAGGCGTGCATGCGGCGGCAGAGCTCGGCTATGATCCGGACATGGTTTTCAAGACCATCGTCACGCATGGCGATAAGACCGG
>JAIJLI010000108.1 GCA_022722495.1 Dialister sp.
CAATACCTCGGAGTATCAGCGAGTGCTCAGCAAGGCATTGAGCTATACTTCCGATAAGAACGCCATCGTTACCATCGGTATCAAGCCAAGCCGCCCAGAGACAGGCTATGGCTATATTGCCGCAGCAGAGCCAACATCCGTAGATGAAATCTATAAGGTAGAGGCATTCAAGGAAAAGCCAAACCTGGAGACAGCCGAGCAATACCTTGCCGCAGGAAACTACTATTGGAATGCCGGTATCTTCGTTTGGAACATTGATACTATCAGCAAGGCAATCCGTACCTTCCAGCCAAATCTTGCCAGCATCATGGATGAGATGGTACCTTCTTTCTATACCGAACAGGAGAAAGAGGTGGTCGGCAAACTCTTCCCAACCTGCGAGAAGATAAGCATTGACTATGCCGTAATGGAGAAATCGAAGGAAATCTATACTTTGCCAGCTGAGTTCGGCTGGAGCGACTTAGGCAGCTGGGGCAGCCTCCGTACCTTGCTTCCACAAGATGAGAATGGCAATGCCAAAGTAGGCAAGGACATCCGCCTGTATGATTGCAAGAACTGCGTGGTTCATGCAGCCGATGAAAGCAAGGTGGTGGTTCAAGGCTTGGATGGCTATATAGTTGCCGAGAAGCACGGACAACTGCTTGTCTGCTCTTTAAAAGAAGAGCAGAGAATTAAAGAATTTGGTAAGTAATATAATTTCAATTAATTATATATGAAAGTTGCAATCGTACAAGAATGGCTTGTCACAGTCGGTGGCTCTGACAAGGTTGTTAAAGCAATTCTGGACATATTTCCTGATGCTGATATATATACATTGGTAGCAAAGAAAGAGGTATGTGATGAACTTGGTATTCCATGGGAAAAAGTTCATACTTCCTTTATTCAGAAGATGCCTTTGGGAACAAAGAAGCATCGTGCCTATCTTCCTTTGTTTCCTTTTGCCATTGAGCAATTCGATCTGAGAGGATATGATGTTGTCATCTCTTCTTCTCATTGTGTAGCGAAAGGTGTGTTGACTAAGGCAGACCAATTGCATATCTGTTATTGTCATAGTCCTATCAGATATTGTTGGGATATGTATAATGAGTATCTGGAAGAGTCGCATTTGGATAAAGGATTCAAGAGTTGGTTAGTTCGTCTCATGCTTCATCCTATCCGTCAGTTTGATGCCATTGCAGGAAGTCGTGTGGATTATTATATCAGTAATTCTGATTATGTGGGCCAGCGTATTAGGAAAACATATAGAAGAAAAGCTACAACTATCCATCCTAACATTGATATCTCCAATTTTGAATTGTGCAATGATAAGCAGGAGTATTATCTAGCTAGTAGTAGACTAGTGGCTTACAAGAAGATTGATACCATCATCGAAGCTTTTAATCAGATGCCTGATAAGAAACTGGTAGTGATAGGTGGTGGTCCAAATCTGGAGGCTTATCGTAAACTGGCCAAGGATAATGTGACCGTGATGGGATATCAGCCATTTGATGTATTGAAAGACAAGATGCAGCATGCCAAGGCTTTTGTCTTTGCTGCCGATGAGGATTTTGGTATGATTCCTATTGAAGCTCAGAGTTGTGGTACACCAGTTATCGCATATGGACATGGTGGTTCTTTAGAGACAGTTAACGGCGGTAAGACAGGTTTGTTCTTTAATGAGCAGACTCCTGAAGCAATTGTTGAAGCCGTCAATAAGTTTGAGTCTATGGGATCGCAACCATTTGCTCCTGCTGATTGTCGTCAATGGGCTGAAGGTTTCTCGGAAGAGAGATTCAAAAGAGAAATCAAGGAGTTCGTTGAAGAAAAATACGAGGAATTTAAGAAGAACGGAATAAATATTGATTAATGAATTATTGTGAAAACGAGAGCAAAACAAGCTCGCTTGATTTTGCCGAGTGCAGCCAATAATCTATAAAACATAGTTTTATGAACTATATTATCACTGGCGGTACTGGCTTCATCGGTACCCATCTTACAAATTTGATTAAGGAGCGTTATCCTAACGCCCAAGTATATAACCTCGATATCGTTAAGCCTGGTACTCCAAATCCGGTAGTAAAGGATTACAAGCCTGCTTTGCGTGATGGTCAGAAGTTGCAGTCAATTTTTATTGAATATGATATCCGCAAGCCTATCGAGAACTTGCCATTTACTCCTACAGAGGATGATGTCATCTTCAACTTTGCTGCTGTTCATCGTACTCCTGGTCATGAGGATCATGAGTATTTCGAAACGAATATCCGCGGTGCTGAGAATGTGGTGGCTTTTGCAGAGAAGTGGAATATCAAGAAGATTGTGTTTACTTCAAGTATTGCACCATACGGAGCTGCTGAGGAGTTGAAGAAGGAGACAACTTTACCAACTCCTAATACAGCATACGGTATCTCTAAGTTGGTGGCTGAGAAGATTCATGAGAAGTGGCAGAATGGAGATGCTACTCATCGCCAGCTCACTATCGTTCGTCCTGGTGTGGTATTCGGAAAGGGTGAGAATGGTAACTTTACCAGATTGTATTGGGCTATCCGTGGTCATAAGTTTGCTTATCCTGGCAGAAAGGATACCATCAAGGCTTGTATCTATGTAAAGGAATTGGTTCGCTTCATGCTATGGAAGGTGGAAGAAGGGGTGAACACGAATAACTCGAATAACACGAATGGGGCAGACGTGAAGTCTGCTAAGGGCGTGGAGATTTATAACTGTTGCTTTGAGCCTGCTTATACTATTCAACATATTGTTGAGGCTATGAAGAAGGTAACTGGATTGACTCAATTTGTGCCTGATATTCCTAACTGGGTTATCATGCCTATGGCTAGAGCTGCCATGCTTCTTGGCTCGCCAATGGGTATCTGTCCTGCGAGAGTGAAGAAACTCCAGATTTCTACTAATATCTGTGGTGAGAAATTGAAGAACTGCGGTTATCAGTTTAAGTGGAGCTTTGAGGAAGCTCTTGCTGACTGGTACGAGGATAATGACAGGAAGGGGTTGAAGTGACGTTTGCAACCTTAATATAAGTTAAGATTATCGTTGGTTTACATGTCTTTTCGATGATTTATATTATCTTTGCAAGGAACTATACATATAACAATAATGAACGAACATATATCTCTTTGGGTTAAGCAAACAGGTGTTTTGCCAGTGAACCTGCTTCACTGTCAAAATGCTGGTGTTCTTAAATATGCAATGTTAGATGGTGACATCAACAATTTCTGTCTTGACTATTCTGAAAATCAAGATATGGATGCTGATGCTTACAAACAGCAAGCTTGGTCATCAAATATGCGTAATTATATACGTGTGGCAGGAGATGATGTTATGCTGTATCGGGTGGGGAATGTTTCGCCTGAGCGTATTTCAAAAAGCCTTGTACTGAATAACATGGAGAAATTCTATCAGTACATTTCTCCAAAACAGGACGTGCCTAACATTGAAGGCATTGTTCCCTTTGTCATGAAAGAATTTCGTGGTATCAGAAATTGGCTTCGTGAAGAGAATAGCGCAGAGAGTTCAATGACTGCACTGTTATATATGCTGGCTTTCATCAAGGACAACGGCAATATCGGTAACGATAGCCTTGTATCCTTAGGATTGCCAGCCAACACTCTTGACATAGTAGGTAAACTTACTACTATGGAAGAGCATCTGCAACATCTGAGAGAAGGTATGAATGGCTTTCTGCCTAATATATCATTACTTTTACGTCATGCAGCCGGTCAACTATTTGAAGAGGCAAACTATATTGCGAAATTCAATCCTCAGTTGAGCTTGTTTACTAATTATGACATCAAGTATGCCTATGACCCTCAGAAATTGGGAGCGTTCTATACACCAACCTATTTGGCACGTTCTATAGTCGAGAAGGTTATAAAAGAAAGCCATATTGAAGACAAGGAGGAAATATCCATTTTGGATCCAGCCTGTGGTTCTGGTGAGTTCTTGGTTGAAGCATTGCGCCAACTGAAGACCATTGGATTTACGGGCAAGGTGAAAGTTTACGGATGGGATGTGTCTTCCATAGCTATCAATATAGCTAATTTTGTACTCCACTTTGAGAAAGAAGAGTGGAATAATAGCTTGGAGTTACATATAGAGGAACATGATTCTATAGTATGCAATTGGCCTAACGTGGACATCGTTTTCATGAACCCTCCGTATAGTTCCTGGGAACAGTTGAACGATGAACAGCGAGAGTCCGTAAAGGAATTGATGCCAAAAGGAAAGCCAAATCTTTCTGGCGTGTTCTATTTGAAAGCGGTAAATGCATTGAAAGAGAGTGGTGTCATCGGATGTGTAATGCCGACCTCTTTCTTGATAAACGATTCAACAAAAGAGCTTAGAAAGATTTCCAAGGAAAAAGCAACACCTTTTTATATTGGTCGTTTGGGAAGTTTCGTTTTCCAAAGAGCATTCGTGGATGTATGTGTCGTAATGGCAAAAGTTAGAGCAGATTTTGATGGGAGCATAACCATGTTGTGGACAGACAATAAAGGAAAGCTTGTACCCGATGCCTTGCGGAAGTTGCGTATGATAGATTATGGGGCTGCCATTCCGTTGAACATGGAGGATGTTAGCATCTATCAACAAGATGCTAAAAGTGTTTTTAACAATGAAGTTTGGATGCCTCTGTCTTATAAAGAGATGCAGGTAAAAAAGACATTGGACGGTTTGCTCGCTTGTGGTGCTATGGAGCGCGTTAAGGATGTCTTTAACGTAAGACAGGGCTGTCGTACAGGAAACAACAGTCTGTTCAAGATAAAGAAACAAGAGCTCTTGGCTATGGGAGAAGAGGAACAATCTTTCTTTAGACCGTCCGTTGACAGTGGTAGCTTGCAAAACAATGTTCTTCAAGAGGAGTCATACGTATTCTTTCCATATGGTGAAAATGGACTTAACATTCTTAGCGAGGAACAACTCGAGAATAAAGTTCCTACGTATTATCGGAAAATAGTAGGGTCAAAGGAATCCTTGGCCTCTCGTGCTAGTGGCATCAGGGAATGGTGGGCATTGACACGTCCTGGTTCTTGGCAATATACACCGGAGTTAAAATTGGTTTCAGCTGAATTTGGTAACTCATCTAATTACTCTATAGATGAATCAGGGCGATTTGTCGTAGAAAGAGGATTGGCGTGGCTGCCCAAAGACGAGCAAATGCCTATTGATAATCTCTATGCTTATCTTGCCATATTATCATCCGAGTATTATAACACTCTGTTAGCAATATATTCCAAGCAATTGGCTGGCGGAATTTGGTTTAACTTGGAAAAGAAGTTTGTTGATCAGATTCCATTGCCAAGATTCTCGGATAATGAGGACTATACGTTGCAACTATTGATTGGATATGGCAAGAAAATAGCTAATGGAGTTAGATTTGACTATTACAAATGTGAACACTTGGTAAGGGGACTCTATGGCTGCTAAACAAAATACACCAACTCTTGTTAGAGGTGTTCTACAAAAACTAAAAGTGAGAATCGGGCAATCTGGAAATTTGAATATGGAAGAGGCATATGGTAGTAATTCTATTTCCTACACTCTTAGGGACTACAATGCCAGTTCCGCTACATTCCAAATGGTAGGCACTCATGGCAAATATGTTCCGATAGTAGCCATTCGAGAAGGCTTTAACTTGTATGCATCTATCGGATATACAAACATGGGGAAGAAGAAAAAGTCTGCTGTATCGAGTGTTTCTTTTCAGGTATTTGATATGGAAAGGTTGTTGTTTAGAGCAGAATGGACAGAAGAGCCTAAAGATGATATGCCGCATCCTCAACCTCATTGGCATTTTCATCCTTATTCTCAAAGTGGTATGAAGGAAGAAGAACAGCCTAAAAAATTTGAGGAAACATTACAAGGCAGTTTTCTGAATACTTTGGATACGGATGCGAAATCTGAAAAGATAGACATTGCTGATATGCATCTGGCAATGGACTATAATATTGCTTCAGCCCCATATGAAAAGAGCTGGGACGAACCAAGAGTACAGGAATGGGCTTTTAAAACCATCGATACCCTCTTTGAAGAACTTGACTTTGTTATCAGCAAAGGACATAAAGCATAAAGAGTATATTGACGATAACGCTGTGTCGGTATCATGCGTATCGGTGCAATTGGTACCAAGGTATTGCTTCTATCTCCGTCATCCGTTTCTGTTAAAGCGTGTCAGGGGGCACCTTTTCCGTATCGTATGATGGGGAATAATTGAAAGATTCCTATCTTTGATAAACCGATGATTTATTATCCTATCTCGGTTCTGATGTTGGCAGGTATCCCTGAGATCCTGATATCATCGGGGAGAAGCCAGAACATCCAAAGAGCAACTATGCCGTGGTAGGCTTGTACTTCTATCCTAACAAGGTAGTGGAAGTAGCCAAGCATATTAAGCCTTCTGCTCGTGGAGAGTTGGAAATCACAACCGTCAACCAGGAGTTCTTGAAGGATATGCAGCTGAAGGTACAGACCATGGCAAGAGGATTCGCCTGGCTTGATACCGGAACCCATGATTCCCTTTCGGAGGCATCTACCTTTATCGAAGTCTTGGAGAAGCGCCAGGGTTTGAAGGTTGCTTGTCTGGAAGGAATCGCTTACCGCCAAGGTTGGATAGATAGTGATACGTTGCGTGAGAATGCTCAGCCAATGTTGAAGAATGACTATGGCAAGTATCTCCTTTCAATCCTTGAAGAGAAAAATCAAACTTTAAAGAAGAATTTAGAATATTAATTTTTTTTGAACACGAATCTTACGAATAACACGAATATAGAGGTTATAGTTTCTCCTGAATGATTCGTGTAATTTGTGTTCAAATATATACATTGATTAGAATGAAGAATATTGTAATAACGGGCGGTGCTGGTTTCATCGGTTCACACGTAGTAAGACTTTTCGTGAACAAATATCCTGAGTATCACATCATCAACCTCGACAAGTTGACATACGCTGGTAATTTGGC
>JAIJLI010000109.1 GCA_022722495.1 Dialister sp.
TCTTGGATTTTTATACAGAGCAAGGAATCATCTGACGCGAATAGCGAGCTATTTAAGGAGGATGATGACGAAGCTATGTATAAAAATCCATATGAAATCTAACTCTGCGATTTAGTCAGCGTTTCCCTAGACTTTGCTCGAGATGACGATATGGGATCTTCTTCGTCTCACATACGACGCTATATTACTTTCAAGGCAACAAAAAGGATGAAGCCAAGCCTTACGCTTAGTTTCATCCTTTTTTGTTTGCGTTCTCACACGGTCAATCGAGGACTTATCAGAATCTTAAGCGGATGCCGGCATTCAGCTTCCACTTTCTCTGGAAGTCGCCGCCGAGATCTCTGGCAAAGTCTGCATAGAGCTGGCTGTTTCTGCCAAGGCGATACTCTCCGCCGAGCACCAGTTCTGCCCAGGTGTCATCTCCATCAAAGGAGGTGGATTTCCATCCGCCGTCTTTGGCAAAGTAGCGAGTGTCGATGTCTCCATTGAATTCATGCGCCAGGTAGAGTCCTGCATGGAGGCTGCCATGGGCTTTCTTCATGCCCGCTTCGAAGCCGAGGCGGCCGACAAGGCTGTCGTAGCTGTCCTGATAGATGTTCATGATTGCGCCATTGTTTGCACTGCCGGTGTAGTCCTTGCTTCCTACACGCGACCAGGTGAGCTGTACTTTCGGGGTGATGTAGCTCATCTCGCTGCCGAAGGTCTTCCCGTATTCTGCGGTGAGGCCATAGGCATTGGCTTTGTAGTCTGCATGCAGCTTATTCCTGAGTTCGGTATAGACGTCATATTCGTTTTCTACACGGCCGGCTTTGGCTGCCACTCTGAAGTAGCTGCCGTCTTCCATCTTCTTCACGCCGTAGACGCCGAAGCTGTAGAGTTTGTTGTCGCCTTTGCCGCCCAGGAGGTAGTCGCTGTCTCCATCACGGTAGTCGAAGGCTACGCCGGTGTGCCAGCCATTTGCGAGGGCTTTGTCGTAGCCGACCTGTGCACCCCAGTAGTTGTTGCTGTCTTTCAGTCCGCTGACGTCCGAGGAGGTCTTGCCGCCAATGGCTTTGGCAAAGATGCCGTCTTCATCAGCGAGGTCTGCTCCTGTGTAGGTGTCCTGCATGTTGTCACGCCAGCTGTGGAAGGAGGTGGTGACGGCGCTCCTTGCGCCCTTCATGACGAAGGTCTCGTAGTCACCTTCTTCAATGGTCGGTTCCCACTGGATGCTGCCATCGACCAAGCCGCCTGTCTTGTCTTTGAAGGAAATCGATCCGGTCTTGGCACTGGAGGAGGTGAGACCTTCGCCGATCTTTACTTCGCCAGTCAGATTCTTGCCTGCATCGTTCCCCTCTGCATAGATGGCCTTCTTTGCCATTGCTTTCAGGATATCGGTGACTTTTTCTTTATTCGTCATGTCGATGCCATTGTTTGCGGTGTAAAGCGTCAGTCCAGAGCCGCTAGCTGCTTTTGCAATGTTCACATTGCCACTGGTGAAGGTGCCGTCGTCTTTATGCGCCATGATAAAGGTTTCGTGTCCGCTGAAGTTTGCGATATCAAGATTCTGGGTTCTCTCTGTCATATCGATGTAGCCGGTGTGTGCTTTATCGCTGCTGCCATTGACGATGAGGGTTCCTGTTGCAGGTGCGTTCGTATGATCTGCTGCATCAGCAAGGCTTGGCGCATACAGGCTAGTGGTGCTTGCTGCATCTTTCAGAATCCAGTGGCCGCCATCCTTGATGTTCATGGTGAGGGTGCCATCGCTTGCTGCATAGCTGCTTGTCGCCTTGGCTCCATTGGTGACATTGAGTGTCAGCTGACCGCCATTGCTGACAGACAGATTGCCTGTCAGGGTGGAAGCCTTGTCTCTGAGGGTGATGTCAGCCTTGCCGCCATCGACGAGTACATCGCCCGTCATGGTGGTGGTGGCCCCGGTATTTACAGTAAGGTTTCCGCCTGCGACGTAGACAGCGCCCGTGATTGAAGCGGCTGCATTGCCTGTGATAGCGACCTCACTGTCTTTGCCAGCTACAGAAATCGCTCTGCCATCCTCGCCGCCTGCTTTAATGTCGGTCATGCCATTCAGCGTGACTTTGCCGCCATTGGAAGCGGAGATCGCGTCTTTGCCGGTGATCACGGTGCTGCCCTTGATGGATACCTGGTGTCCATCTGCTTTGATGCCAGCCTCTTTGCCGAAGAGTTCCAGTTTCGCTTTGCTGGTATCGATGGTGATATCCGCCTTGGCATCGATAGCGGAGCCTTCTTCTACCGTGATCTTTGTCGGATCCTTGGTGAAGGTATACTTGCCTTCTTCTTTCAGAACGCCGTTCTGCTTGTAGATATAGTCATCCTTCGTGATGCCGGTGATGGCCTGCGTATAGGAGTCTTTCACCTGTTCTTCCGGATAGGTGACTCCAGGTGTGACTGTCCCTTCTGCCAGGCTGCCTTTGCCATCTTTATCGCTGAAGGCGATGTTTCCGGTCTGCAGGGCTTTGCTCGATGCGGTGAGTCCGTCGGCGATCTTCACATAGCCGGTGAGGTGCTTCTCGCCTGTTGCATAGGCGCTGTAGGTAAGCTTTCCTGCCAGCGCATTCAGGACATTGGCTACGCTGTACTCATTATCCATCGCGATACCGGTGTTGTCGGTGATGAGGAAGATCTGGGAACCAGCGGCTGCCTTCTTAATGATGGTGTCGCCCGCTTTGTAGTTCTCTGCCGCTTCGCCATTTCCTTCATGTGCATAGTAAATATTCGCATAGCCGCTGTAGTTATCGATGGTGATCTTCTTCGTATCGTTTTGGAAGATGTTACCTGCATGTGCCGCATCGCTGCCGCCAGTCAGCTTCGTCACATGGCTGCCGGTAAAGCCGCTCGGGACTTCCTTGCCGTTCTTCTCGTTTGTCCAGGTGGCACCATCTGTCAGCCACAGGTTAAAGGTACCATAGCTGGTGGAATCATCACCGGAAGACACTTCGTAGAGGCTGCGGCCGTTCCAGCTGCTGTCTTTGCCCTGCAGTGCCAGATTAACGGTAGAAGATGTAGAAGTTGTTTCTTCCTCATCCCCATCGTAGCTTTCTGCATACTTAGTAAAGATATCGCCATCGATCTTGACAATGCCTGCGCCTGCCTTGCCGTCTTTCATATTGACGTTGATCACGCCATTATCATCAGACTTCAGCGCAATGTAATTCGCTACCTTGCTATCCTTTTGGATAGTCAGGTTGCCGCTCATGGTGACGGTACCGCCATTCCCGCTGTAAATGCCATTGCTTTCTGTCTGGGCAGAGGTAGAAATGGTAGTGTCTGCATCAATGGTGATCTTGCCGCCTGTTGCATAAACTCCTTGCGCCCTGAAGCCTGTGGTATCCGTACTGAGCTTCAGGCTCTTAGCTGTAATGGTCACATCCTTCGATTTCCCAGAGCTGAGACCGGTAGCAACCGCACGTGCCACATTGCTGCCCTTCAAAACATGGTAAGCTACGTCAAGATCCTGTCCTTTAGCGTTAATCGTAATCGGACCGCCGCTGGATTCAATAGCGCTCAGGTTCGAGCTGTAATCACCCTTTGTGACATCGATCACTGTATCCTGCGTGAAGTTGTAAATGCCTTTTTCGGTTTCGATGCCCAGATTTACATACTTCTTATCCAGATTACCGGTGATCGGATCGGTAATGACAGAATCATACTTGACCGTATACTCATAGAAGCCCTGACCCGGAGTCTTCGTGCCGGTTGCATCGGTGGAGAAGCTGATATCACCGGTCTTCAAAGCTGCGGAAGAAGCAGTTAAGCCGGAAGCAATCTTGACCGTACCAGCCAGCTTGCCGTCATTCGCGGTGTAGAAGAGCTTCTGTGCCAGCTTGTTCAAAACTTCATTGACCGTATTCTGGTCTTTAGCCTTGTCCTGTGCGGTAAAACCTTTCGTGATGCCCTGGTTATCCGTGATGAGCGTAATGGCAGACCCATCCTTCGCCTGACCGATGGTGAAGCTGCCGCCAAGAATATTCGTCGGATGATCAGCATCATGACTGTAAATCACAGTGGTATTTCCGCTGTAATCACCTACGCTGATGTTGCCTGCATTACTTGCCACAAAGATGCTGCCTTTGTTACCGGAGAAGGAAGCAAGCTTGCTGGCACCATTTACATTCCAGATAGAGTTATCCAGCTTCAGGTGCATCGCATTGCCACTGCTAGAGCCGGTCCAGGTGGCGTGATCCAGATTCGCGTTTACGGTGTTGCCGGAAAGGTTATTGCCGGTCCAAGATGCACCACTTCCCATGTAAAGGTTCACGATACCTGCACTGCTGCCGTTAGCATTGCTTACATCGCCCTTCCAGAAGGAGTTCTTCGTATTCAGACCGAGGCTGACATCTGCATTGGCACCGGCATTATCCATGCCGCCGCCGAGATAGACATTTCCTTCCAGCTGAACAGTATTGCTGCCTGCACCGATGATAGCGCCTTTGGCATCCTTCTTGACATTCACATTCACCTGTCCGCGGTTCTTGGAAGCGAATTCACCGTAAGCACGGATCGCATATTCTGCTCCGTTGATCGCCTTGATGACGCCGCCGCCAATCTCAACCTTGGAGGCAACTGCACTGATAGCTTCATTCGCACCGGAGCCCCCGCTCTTCTCAGCTAAAATATCGACAAGACCGTCCACGGTGATAGAAGACATCACACCACTTACGCCGTTCATGCTCTTGATCACAGCAGCATTTGCCGGAGCCGTGCTCTTCGCACGCAAGGTAAGTACATTATCAGCACCGGCATTGTGAATCTGAATCGTTCCTCCGGCATTCACAAACAGTGCGCCTGTCTGACCACCCTTGGTACTTGTTGCACTGACAGACATGGCACCGGCATTTTTTATGTTGACTACACCCTTGCCGATGGCTGCGATACCGGTTGTATGGGTATCCGTTGTTGTATCTACCGTCAGCTTATTCCCATTCATATCCATGGTCACATTGTGCTTTTCATCGGAGCCGGAAATCGCTGCACCAATCTGCGGAAGCCATGCGCCACCTGCAATCAGATGCTTTTCAGGTGTGATGGTCGTACTGCCCGCCGTGAATACATAGGTGCCGTCGTCCTTCAGTACGCCTTTATCTGCATATACTGTATCGAGTGATGCGTCACCAGTGATGGCCGCTGTAAACTCCTTGGCTGTCTGGCTGCCCGGCTTGCTGGTCGTATAGGCATAATAACCTTGGCCAGCTACACCGGTACCCGTCTGATCCGTGGAGAAGGAAATATCGCCAGTCTTCAGTGCTGCGGAAGAAGCAGTTAGGCCTTCAGCAATCTTCACTACGCCAGAGAGATGACCATCCGTATAGTTCTTGTAGAACAGCTTGCCTGCCAGGTTATTCAGCACGCGTGCCACTTGATCCTTAGCATCAGCGGAATCTCCATCTGCAAAGCCGGAAGTAATGCCTTTGTTATCCGTAATAAAGGTGATAGCAGAGCCTTCTGCTGCATTGGTAATATTAAAGCTGCCGCCATTCATCTTGGTCGGGTCACTGGCATCATGTTCATAGAATACAGTGGTATGACCGCTGTAATTGACAACAGAAATAGGATTATTGTCCTTCTGATAAATTAGGCCGGCGTTTGCCGCGTTGCTGCCGCCATGCAGACTTGCCAAGGTACTGCCACCCCACTCTGCTTTAGAAACAGTAGTAGTAGTTACATGCGATTGCTGTTCGTTTGTCCAAGCTGCACCGTTTTGCAGATACAGATTGAACTGGCCGATATCATGCGTAGTATTGCCGCCAGCGCCATAGTCGGAATTATACTGGTCATAGGCTGCCACTCCCTTCCAGAAGGAATCCTTATCAGTTAAAGCCACATTAAGGATGCCTGCGTCATTCCAGTCGATCAGCTCACCACCCGTGTATTCCACGACCTTCTTGCCATATTGGCCGGTGGCATACATATCACCGGTAATCTTGGTGGTCGTATCGCCTGCAGCGCCGTCCTTCATGTTAATGTCCAGCGTGCCTTTATCTACGCGGACTGCATAGAAATTATGCGAATGATCGCTGTCTTCAGCTGCCGTGATGGTGCCGCCGCCGACAGATACCTTGGTATCCTTGCCTTTCAGTAGAATGCCGCTGCCGCGGACACCGGAGATATCGACCGGGCCGCTGACAGTCACAGTGGAGCTGTCACCGGTGACCTGAATACCGGCAGCACTCATGCCTGCGCCGCGTTCTCTAAGACCTTTGACATTGCTGATTGTCAGCGGACCATCAATAGTAATCTCACTCCGCTGGCCCTGAATATTGATGCCGGTTGCGGCATCACCCTTCGTAACAATATCGGTAATTTCTACCGGACCGGAAATATTTAGGTGCGCATTTCTGTCAGCATAAATACCATGAGCGCCTCTGGTATCCGTATTATTTGCAGTAATCGTCAGCTTTTGATCAGCAGACGGATTTATAACCTTGATATAAGTATTAGCGTCTGCGTAAATCGCTGCTGCCTGTCCATTGGTTTGTGCAACATGCAAAGCCAATCCCTTGCCGGACATTTTGACAGTCATCGGACTGGACGGATCAGTTGATTCGCCTGCGTAAATGGCGCTGGCGAATTTATCCCCCCCTGCATTCGATTCGGTTACAGAAACATGTGCTACGCCGCTTTCATCCAGCTCACGACTCAGGCTGATATCTTCAGACTTGGTAATAGCGCCCGTTTTATAATTGGGCTTTTCCTGTTCCGGCGTATAGGCATAGAATCCCTGTCCTGCCTTCTTGGTACCTGTATCAGCGGTGGAGAAAGTGATGGTTTCAGATCTCAAGCTGGCAGAAGATGCTGTCAGGCCTTCTGCGATCTTGACCGTTCCGCTGAGATTTCCATCTGCGTAGCCCGTATAGTAGAGTTTCCCTGCGAGCGCATTCAGCGTACCGCTGATGAG
>JAIJLI010000110.1 GCA_022722495.1 Dialister sp.
ATCAGAAGGAGACCAGGCATTTCCATCCCGGTGACCGCCTTTACGCCGAAGGAGAAATGAGCCCGATCCGCCTATATCAGAATCCGGGAAAGATCGATCTCACGGGACGCTATCGGAGCCGCCATCTTCTTGGAAGGCTGTATCTCAAGGAAGGCATGCATCCCGACTTTGCCGGTGAGAGCGGCGCCTATCGCATAGAGAGATTCTCTTCGGAGATGAAGCAGTCGCTGAAAGAGACATTTGCGCCTTACATGGATCCGGTGCGCCTTTCGATCCTGATGACGCTCCTCTTCGGGGGCAATTATAATGATATTCCGGAAGAGGTCATGACGTCATTCTCCGCGACGGGCATCATCCACATTCTCTCTGTCTCGGGTTCGCATGTGGCGCTGCTCTTTGGCTTCCTGTACCTTTTGGGACGCTGGCTCTCGCTGCCGCGACGCCTTGTGATCCTGCCGGCCATCCTGCTTGTGCTGTTTTACGCGGTGCTCTCAGGGCCTGTGCCGCCCGTCATCCGTGCGGCGGTCATGGGGATCCTCTCTGTCGTTGGGATTTTCCTTGACCGGGAGAGGGCGACGCTGAATCTTCTGGGGGCGGCGGTCTTTGGCATGCTGCTCTGGGATCCTTACTATGTGTACGATGTGAGCTTTCAGCTCTCAGTCGGCGCATCCGCGGGGATTCTCCTCTTTTACCGTCCGATCCTCCGCTGGATGAGCCCTTTCCCAAAGCTGCCGAAATGGGTGAAGGAAGGGATCGCGCTGTCGACGGCGGCGCAGCTTCTCACGATACCGATCATGCTCTATGATTTCCATCGCTTTCCGGTGTATTTCATCTTTGCGAATCTTTTCGTCACGCCATTTCTGGAATGGGTCATTATCGCTGGGCTTATCGCAGCGCTCGTCTCCCTTCTTTGCCGTCCGCTGATGGCAGGGCTTCTCTATGCGGCAGACTATGCGGTCTTTTTAGCCCTGCGTCTGAATCTTCTCCTCTCCTCGGCCAGGGGAGCGCAGCTTGTGACAGGCGGTCTTTCTTCTTTAGAAATAGCCTTTTACTATGCACTTCTTGCGGCGGTGTATTTCAGAAAGCGGCTTTCCGCTCGCTCTCGCATGGCTGCCGGAGGCATGCTGTCGCTTCTTTTTCTTGCCATAGCGACGGCTCAGCTCCTGGCGCCTTCGACCCGCGTCATCTGCCCGGATCTTGGCGGTGACCGCGGAATCCTTCTTGTCAATGACGGGCGAAACATCTTATACTATAAGGCAAGCCGCATCTCCTCACGCACCGCTGTCTGGGAGTGGAATTCCATTCTCGCCTATGAAGGGGTAGAGGAGGCAGATGTACTCATTCTGGATCTGGAGGATGTCGATAAGCCGCTCCCTCTCGTGATGGGGATACCTGTCAGGGAGATCTGGGTGACGGGCGGCGATCCGCGGAAATGGGCGACGCAGCTTCTATCGGGGCAGACAGCGCGCGTGCGATGTCTGGGAAAGGCCGCACTTTCTTTGGATGAGCTGCGCTTTATCACCAATGGCAGCAGCTGGCAGATGGTGATGGGGGAGAAGGACATCTTTCTTTCCGGACGAAGACCCATGCCCAAAGCGTCTCCTCATACCCTGTGGATCACCGGCAGCCATGGCTTTCAAGAATATACGGAAAAAGACACGGAGACCATGGCGCCCGAGCTGGTCATCTACGGCGGGACCCGTCTCGTCCATGCCTATGAAGATATGGAGCTTTTCGATTTCAAAGACATCCCGTCCGTGAACCTGTATCAGAAGGGGATGCAGGAGATCGTGTACAAGAATGGGTGGAAGTTAGTGACTAGTGACTAGTGACTAGTGACTGGTAGTGCGATTTGTCAGCTTCTGGACTGGGTGAGAAGTCAGATATCAGACATCAGACGTCCCAGTCTCTTAGTCTTTCACTCTATAAGTCTAATCCCTAATCCCTAGACACCAGCCCAAGTCATTCCCGATTCCCGGTTACATTTATACAAGGACGATCACTTATGCCTGCCAAAAAGTTAAATAAAAAGAACTGCTGCTTTCTCTATGGTGAAGATCTGGTATCCCTTGCCCTTCGTCGGGAGGGACTGCTAAAGGCCTATTTTGAGGGAGATCCGCCCGATCCTGTTCTGTTCGATGGAGAGGGAAGTCTGGAAGAGTATGAGAATGCCCTGGCAGGACAGTCACTTTTTTCCAGTGCGACTGCGGTCGTGATACATAATCCCCCTTTCCTGAAGCGCATTTCGAAAGCAGAGAAAGAAGAAAAGGAGGCCCTCCGCTTTGTGGAGAGGCTCGAAGGCCTGCCTCCTGATATTTTCTGCCTGATCCAGCTCGATGGAAAGCCGGACAAGCGAACGAAGATCGTGAAAGGGCTACTGTCTGTCTGCTACAGTGAAGAGCTTTCGCTCCTTTTGCCGCGTGATGCGGCAGGTGCGATGATACGTCTCCTGTCAGCAGCGGGCAAGCGTGTCGATTTCTCCGCACGGACTTATTTGGAGGATGTTCTCTCCTCATGGGATACGATTTCCCTGCCCCTTTTGCAGACGGAATGTGATAAGATGGTACTGATGTGCGGGGAAAAGTCCGTCGTGACGAAGGAGCTTTTGGAGCTTGCACTTCCCGACTACATGAATCAGGGGATCTTCAAATTCGTCGATGCTCTTTTGGACAAAAAGTCACAGCTGGTCTTAGAGAGTGCGGACCGCGTCTTCACGGATATGACCACCACGATCAAAAATCTCGGACTTCTTTCTTCCAAATTCAGAAAGATCAAGATCTTGAAGGAAATGGAAAGGAATCACGTACCGCCCACCCGTATCCAGCAGGCGCTGGGGGTGAGATCCTCCTGGCAGTGGCGGGCCGTGCAGGCCGAGGCAAGGAAGGTCACGGAAGAAGAGGCGGAGTGGTTTCTTCTGGAGATCATGAAGTACCAGCTCGCTTCCCGACAAGGCGCCTCGGAGCTTGAACTCAAAGATTTGCTCTTGAAGTATTGTTTGAGGAAATAAGTGACTGGTGATTGGCGGCTGGTGACTGGGATTCCTCGTAACGTCATCCCGAGCGTAGCCGAGGGATCTCTATTGCACTGCGATAATCAGCACGTATGCACTGAGGGAAAACGATGGCTTGGTGCTGCCTCATATGCGACAATGAGCGCTCTGCCATAGAGATTTCTCGGCTACGCTCGAAATGACGACGGTGCGAAGCGCTATCAAAACTCCGCGGCGCTTCTGATTTTTATGCGCCGCACCACAACCCTGAACCCTGAACCCATACACCTTACACCCCAATGTCATATACGAAACGAAGGGACTATCATTGAGTAAAAGACGATACCGCTGGAAGCGGATATTCGGACTGGTTTTCACACTGGCTGTTATCAGCATCGGAAGCGCGCCGTTTCTCTGGGTAAGTGACGGCAAGGTCATCCCCGGCGTCACCATCCATGGGACAAAGGCAGGCGGCGCGACGGAGGAAGAGCTCAAGGAGCTTTTTTCCGTGAAAAATGCGGATCTTTTGCACGGAAAATTGGTACTTACAAAGGAGGATGCTCACGAAGAGATCTCCTTCCGCTCACTCTCTGTCCGCTATGACGAGAAGGCCATAGAGAAAGCCATGGCTCTTGGACGGACGGGCGGTCTCTTCCAGCGCTGGTACGATCGCTGGCGGATCCTCCTCACCGGGCATAGTGCGGCCATCGATGCTTCTTTTGATGAGAAGCACCTCACCGAGGATATCGCCCAGCTGACCGCCAAGTATGCGAAGCCTCCTGTCAATGCGAAGCCCCGGTTTGGGAAAGACGGATCCGTTTCCTTCGATGAAGGCAGGCCTTCTATGAAAATCGACAAGGCGGCACTGGAAGAAGCAGCCGCGCTCCAACTCAAAAAGGGCGAAAGCGGAGAGGTGGAGATCCCGGCCACAGACATCCAGAAGCCGAATATGACAAAAGAGGCTGCCGAGGAAATCAATGCGGTCCTTGCCGAATACACGACCACCTTTTATCCAGGGGGCAACCGCGGCAGAAATATCGAGATCGCTGCAAACAGTATCAGCGGCAGGTACATCGCACCGGGAGTCTCTTTTTCCTACAACCGGGCGACAGGTTCCCGTTCCAGCGCGAATGGCTATCTCGAAGCCCCTGTCATTATCAATGGCAAGGTCGAGCCGGGGACAGGCGGCGGTGTCTGTCAGGTGAGCACGACTCTCTTCAATGCCGTCATCCTGTCAGGACTTGCCGTGACAGAGCGTACCTGCCACTATTCGCCGGCACCCTATGCACCGATCGGGCGTGATGCGACCGTCGCGGAAGGTTCTCTGGATTTCTGCTTCCTGAACCATTTGAAGCATGGCGTCTACATTTATGCGGTCTACGAACCGGGTGCTGTGACCGTGCGCATCTTAGGAAATCAGGAAGACAAGCCCTCTTTCGTGGAGATCGCAAAGAAGAGCGATGAAGTCCTGCCTTTTAAGACCGTGATCCGTGTCGACCCTTCGCAGGAAGAGGATAAAAAGGTCGAGGAAGGCCACGAAGGACACAATGTCCTCGTCACGCAGTCTGTCAAGTGGGCTGACGGCCGCATCTACCACGACAGCTTTTTCTCTGACTATGAACCAGTCGATACTGTCATCACCTATAAGGTGAAACCGGAAGACCCACCAGAGCCGTCAGCGCCACCGTCCCCTAAGGCAGTGAAGAAGGGAGCATGAAGTGATGAGAAATGAGAAATTAGAAATGAGAAATGGTGGAGCGGCGCATCAAAATATAGAAGCGCCGCGGAGCGTAAATCATGGCAATGCCTGACGGTGGCATTTAGTGACTAGTCACTAGTCACCAGTCACCAGTCACCAGTCACTGGTCAATTGGGATTTCTAATCCCTAATCCCTAATCCCTAATTTCTAATGTCTCATCCTAAAAAGTCGAAATGCCACCACCTGTGTTATCTATACCTCGAAAGGAGATCCTATGGGAAAGTATCGTCTGAAGTCCCGACAGGCGGGATCTGTCATCACTTTGATGGAGATCGACACAGAGAGCCGCGCATGGTACATCAAGGCCGACCATAAAGAAGCCGCATTGAAGGCGCTCAAAGATATGGGGCCGGCTTTGGCATGCGTGGAAACGATCTATATCAATGGCGATGATGTGTCGAGTGTGGTTTTTGCGCCTGCACCCATGATGGATCCGGATATGCCGCCGGTGGATTTCCCGCCGCCGGAAGAGCCCATGGAGAGCTACAGCCTTGTGCCGGATATCCCTGTCTTCCCGACCGCTGACGACATCGCCGCGGCGCAGGAAGCGGAAATGACGGTACCGGCAATGGCAGAAGAGACACCGATGCCGGGGATCTCCATGCCGAGTAGTCTGCCATCTCTTTCGAGCGTCCTGCCGAAGAGTGCTTTCATAGCGCCCGCACCCGCTGCCAAAAAAAGCGGCGCAGTGAATGGCATATACCTTGGCAGGAAGCATATCACAGGAGAGGCCATCGAGATCCGCAGCGTAAATGAAGAGAAGGATGGTGTCATTTTTGTCGGCACGGTGATCTCTATCGAGGTCCGTGAGCTTCGCAGCAAAAAGAAGCTCCTTCTCATGAATCTGGCCGATGAAACGAATGGCATCCCGTGCAAGAAATTTTTCGACCGTCCCGAGGAGGCAGAAGCTGTCGAGTCTTTGAAGCCGGGGACGACAGTCAAGGTGCGCGGCAATGTGCGCCTCGACAAGTACTCCGGCGGGCTTGTGCTAGAGCTGTCTCAGATGGAAAAGGGAGAGACAGTCAAGATCGACCACGAAGACAATTACGAGACGCCGCGCGTCGAGCTCCATCTGCATACGAAGATGAGCCTCGATGGTCTTATCGACAATGAAGAGATCATCAAGACGGCAGCAAAGTGGCATCATCCGGCGGTCGCGATCACAGACCATGGCGTCATTCAGGCATTCCCGAAGATCCAGGATCTCGCAGATAAGTATCACCAGAAGGTCATCTATGGCATGGAGGGGTACATGATCGATGAGATCCCGGCAGATCCGGACGCCGACCGCCAGCAGTACGGTCATATCATCATCCTTGCGAAGAACATCACCGGCCTGCGCAACCTGTACCGCATGGTGACACTGTCGCACCTCAAATTTTACAGAAAACGTCCGCTCATCCCCAAGCCCATTCTGGAAGAGCTTCACGAAGGCTTGATCTACGGCTCCGCCTGCGTCATGGGAGAATTCTTCCGTGCGGTTCTTGCGGGGGAAAGCGATGAGGAACTCATCCAAAAAGCCAAGTTCTACGATTACCTCGAAGTCCAGCCGCTCGGGAACAATGAATTCCTCATCAATGACGACAAGTATGGCAAGATCAATACGAAGAAGGACTTAGAGGATCTGAACCGCAAGGTCATCGAGATCGCCGACAAGGCAGGGATGCCCTGCTGCGCGACATCCGACGCCCATTACATGTTTGCGGAAGATCAGAGAAATCGTGACATTCTCCTCTCGAACTGGGAGAAACCGGGGAAGATCGAGTCCCATCCGCCCGTTTACATCCGTACCACACAGGAAATGCTGGACGAATTCAGCTACCTTCCCAAAGAAAAGGCCATCGAGATCGTCATCACGAATACAAGAAGGATCGCCGAGCAGTGCGAGGTCCTGAAGCCTTTGGCCGAAGAGTGGAAATCCTACAACCCGAAAATCGCAGGCGCAGATGAGAAGCTGGTCAAGATGTGCTACGACAATGCGAAGGCCATCTACGGCGACCCGCTCCCGAAGGTCGTACAGGACCGCCTGACGCTCGAACTCACGCCGATCATCAATCACGGCTACGGTGTCCTCTACTACATCGCGCACAAGCTCGTCAAGCACTCGAATGATCGCGGCTACCTTGTCGGCTCGCGAGGCTCTGTCGGCTCCTCCTT
>JAIJLI010000111.1 GCA_022722495.1 Dialister sp.
ATAAGGCTTCACCACTACGCAACTGCTGAGCTGCTTTCTTGTAATCAATTTCTAAGTTGTCCATAATATAAAAACTGTGTTAAACTACTTTTATTGTAGCTTGACACAGTTTAATTTACACTCTCTAGAAGTTACATATTTTTGGGTAAACTTCTACAGACTATTTTTATATACTGCTCTTTTTATTTTATAAATTTAAATGTATGTTTTTTATTATATATATCGTATACATTCAAAACATAACTTCCTTTAGGCAAAGAAGAAACTTCCACTTTATTACCAATAGTCAAAGCTTGCTTGCCTATCACTCCTCCAACAGGTAATAGTGGAGTAATATTCATGTTTGCAATCAAGTTATTACCAGAGTTTCTTCTGTTCGATGCGATAACACTTATCTCTTTGCTGTTATATCTAAATTCCACATTAATTGGAGAAGGATCCAAAGGAGCTAATGTATAAGGATAACTCGTGGTTGAACCATTCTTGTTATATGCAGTAATAGTAAAAGTTGTAGAAAAATCCTTATCTACTGTTGCTATAAAATAACCTTTTTTAAAATCCTTCACCTCATACAAATAGGGCATTTCATTATCTTCATCTAATTGAGAGACAACAACTTTCGTTACACCTTCAAGATTATTTAACCCCACTTTAACTTCTCGTAAATATTCGTCTTCATCCTTTTGCTTTATTGTCGCAGACCTTGCTAACTCAACTCTTTGTGGTAGATAATCTAAAAGAAAATAATATGCAGTACCCTCTACTTTATGCGCTCCATTAGCATATCGTACGACCCTACATCTAAGATAACCATCACAGGAGCGTGCATAACTATCAATGTCATAATGAGGTTGAAACTCACTCACATTAATTTCATCAAAACTTTCTAGACCAGGCTCATAGTATACGTTATCCCAAGTACCATCATTTTTTAAAAAAAAGACTTCAAATCCAATAAAAGGCCTATTACTTTTGGGAATAAATTGGTCTACATAATTCCACAAACTATCTTCATCCAAAAGCCCATCAGTTTTAGAATATGAATTTATTGACATTGCCTTTGCTGTATGATTAAGAGAGAATGCCCCCTTAAATGGTAATATATTATTTGTACTTGAAACTTTCTCACCACAAGAATTTCCTTCGTTACCAATACCTACAGCAACTAGTCCTGTCCAATTTAAAAGACAACTAAACATTCTGTATGTATCATCACTAGCAATATCTCTCACAACTGTTCCTTTCCCAAATTCATATGAAAGCAATTCTGATATTTTTTTCGAAGATGTCGGAATAAAATAATTCAAAGAACGTTCCTCATCCCAAACAGAAGGCGCATACAAAGAAACATTATAATCTCTATAATAGCCATCTTCTGCATGAACCAATATAGGGTTACCCATCGTTACTTCTTTATAAGCATTTGTAGGATTCTCGTCCAAAGACATCAAAATATGCGTTTCAAATGGAGTTGGACTAGCAGGGATATTCAGTTTTTCAGGTACTCGAATTTTCTTGCCACTCCAAACTAAACCAAAAGATTTTGCTATATCTCTTAATGCCATAGTTACAAAATCATAATGTTCTTGGTCTACAGTTCCATCCAAAGAACAAGAACAAAGATTCTCCAAATTATGATTATAATTGTAGTAGGTTATTGTTATTTCTGGCTCCATAAACATATTGGGCGTAACTCTCTCATTAAATAACCCAGCTAATTTATAAGCCAACCCAAGCCATAATACAGCTTTCATTTGTGTCCAAGGAGAACGAGGAGTTAGAACATGATAGCCAAGAGCCTCTCCTGAACAGTTCTTTACTTTAAATCTCACATTTGAAAAGATTGACTGATTGGCATACTTAGATGTATTCTCATCCCAAACGGCTTTGATTCGTATCGGAAAAGTAGTAGGCAAAGCTTCCTCCCAAATTTCACAAGCTAACTTAAAAGCACCTTTCATTTCATAAGGCCAATTTCCCTCAAACTCAGGAATAATTTTGGTACCACCATATACTGAACGCACAATAGGCAATCCTATATTTTTGTCTATTACACTTTCGGAAGAATAAGACAAATCTTCTATTTCCTCTTGCGCCATCATTGGCGATAAGGAAAATAGCATAGCTAACATCAATATCTTTCTCATAATTTAATTTTTTTTATTATTTTCTTATTGTCTGAATATAAAACTTGTATAATATAAAAACCATTCAAAGAAGCAGGAAATATTGTTGAAGGTTGATAATCTGTTGAACAATAACAACGTTTACCACTCAAATCAAACAACTGAACCTGTTTCCAAGCTGATGTGCTTTGCAGAATATGCCCAGATAAATTAAGCTGTTTAACAGCTTGCCTTGGTCCGTTGATTCCTGTGTAATAAGCATTTTCTAAGATTTTAACAATGTCTACAGGCATATAATTTTTAGCAAAAATTGTATCACTTTTTTGTGAGTAACCATACTTATTATAGGCCATATAGCAAATTCCTACATCCCAATTTGTACCTATATCTTCCGTGAAATGATACACATCTTTTCCTATAGAGTCCACTTTGCAAGGTTTGATAGCCCATCCTGAAACTTCCTCAAAATTATCACCTCCTACCCACAGCAAACCCGTTTGAACCATAAAAATAGTATTACAATTTTCACAACGAATTATACCATCATAATAACTCTCATAAATGTCCTTATTTTCATAATCAAAGTATGGGTAATTATAAGTGACATCTGTAAGCAATGGTCTAGGAGGCAAAGCATTAACATATACTCCCAACGTATCTGTTTGACCATTTTCTTCACTGACTATATATCCTTTAAAATAACGCGCAAGCCCAATGTCATATGTTCTTGCCATCTTAAACCAATCCTTGTCAAAAATACTTGTTGATAGTACAAATTGTTTCTCTAATTTCTGAGAAGAGGCACAAATTTTCTTTTCTACTCTGCGACCTTTAGCATCCCATATTATTTCTTCTATTAAAACACTCCATCGAGCAAACTCTTTGCTTTTCAACTGACAACAATAAAAAGTGTCAGCTTTAATAATAGGTATATCAGCTATTATTGGCACAGAACTTTCTTTCTGCGTAGCTATAACTATATTCTGTGAATTAATATCCGCAAAACTAAATAGAGCTACTATTACTAATAATAAAATTTTGTTCATCTTGCTAAGATCTTTCTAATTATAGTTTTACCCTTGTCACAAACTTTTAATATTATGACCTTTTGATTACCTATATTTATTGTCGAAACTTCATTCTTGACCTGTTTTAACTTACTATTATCCTCTTCAAGATTTAGTTCATTCTCAAACAAATCATCTATAGAATAATTCTCCTCTCCATATCGGTTTTTTACTTTTATATATAAAGCCGCATTCCCATAAGAATCTACATTCTTAAGATGCAATCTTGTATAATATGGAGTATCAGAAAAATAGGCACATTCAATAGGGCTATATTCCTCTTCCACATAAGCATCTAGATAATGACTTCCCTCATAATAGACATCAACATCAATATCAAAAAGATATGGGTCATCTGTTGGTATAATATTTACTTTATTAACTTTCAATATTGACGGTTTCAATTCTAAAGTCAAATTGTAAGAGTCATAAACACTATCATTTCCGACAATCCCCTTGAACGTGATGGTTGCATTTATATCTCCTTCTATCGTATGGACATACTTATCATCTGTTATCGATGGCAACACAAAAGTTAGATTAGAAGATGTTAATCTTTCAACACCTCCATCCTTTAAAGGTAGACAGCATTCCCACATAGGTTTCTCAATGCCTTCGCTTGGGGTTACATGAAATATATGCTTCTTATATGCTGATGTAATTCCTGAGTCATCTATATCTTCCCCTATTATTTTAACTGTTTTTGTTCTTGATTTCCAACCAATTTCTCTTAAGATATTCGTTGTTAAACTATCTATTACCAATTCTACAGTTGGTTGTTCTTTAGAAGACATCAAAGTTCCATCTGCCAACACTCTATTGAGCGATTTGCTTTCTTCAAAAGTACTAGGAGCATATATTTTCCTAGATTCTTCCTTTCGCCCAAAATACACATACCCATTAGCCTGTTTTACAAAATTTCTCAACTTAGTTCTCTCTGTTTCAAAAATATCTTTTAAATAAATATCATCTTCAGAAAACAGACAAGACTCAAATTTTGTCTTTTCATTTTTGATATAAAAGCCAAAGGTATCTCTTTTAGCATTATATTTTATAAATGAACCAAAACCTAAAACTCTAGCTATTTCCCTCAGCAAAGAGTAAGATAAGTTTTTAACTGGAGTTGTGGATTTCGACAAACCTACATTCCAGACGGTTTTATTATTTATCTTTATTTTGGCATCTAACGAAGAATCGTTAGTACGAGTAAGTGCCTTAAAAAGAGCTGTCGGATAATAGAAACCATCTTCCATCAAATGATGTTGCGCCTCTGTATGTATATCTGAATTTCCTAAATCAGAATAAAGAAACTGTATATTAACAGTAACTCCGCTTGGAAGAAAGCTATTCCATACGTCTTTAGCCATATCAATAGCAACCATTAAGGAATCTGGCATATCATCAGGATAGACTACATTTATGTAACCACCCCTCTGAGTAGACAAACGGCTTTTTTTCGCCCCATCAGAAGGTTTTATATATGACGTGGTTAAATCACAAACACATTCATGCTCCAAAGTTACGTATTCTTGAGCGTAACTATTCAATGCGATAATTGCCATCAACAATATAATCAGTCGTTTCATAACTCTAATTTTGTTTATATTATGGTAACTCTATTCCTCCTTGATACATACCATTTCCATCAGAAATGGTAATAGTAAATTTCCCATTCAACTCTTGTGGAATTTGAAAAGTCTTATCTATAATAATATAGGTATATACTTCTCCTTCCTCACTTTCAAGTGTGAGCGTGTAACCAATCACTTGACTCGGCAAGGTCAATAGGTGGTCCACCAAATCAACATTCAAAGGTCGTTTAGGTGCTCGGCTACCTTTGAGAGTTCCGTGAGTTGGTCTATCCAAGCTATACAATAATGTATAAGACTCGGCTCTAGAATGGATAGGACACAAAAGTAATGCCCCCCAAAAAACAATTAGGTTTGTTAATAATTTCTTCATAATCTCATTATTTTTAGCTTTTGCTTGTTTTTTATTCTACTACAAAAGTATAAAAATGCAGCAAACTACGCAAGAAAATTATCAATTTAAATTTTACCTATTTTTTACCACTCATACAAGACTCTCTAAATGAAGTGTTTACAGAGTATTTTACAAAAATTTTACTATGCTAGAAATTATTGGATATGTAGAACATACTCATCAAAATCCTTAGGTTTTCCTATCTTTCCACATAGTTTTTTCAACATTGTTTTCCTACTTTTTGAGATTGTTGCATCAGATAGATTTAACAAGATTGCCATTAAGGATATAGAGAAACCTAATCTAATCAGTAAGCAGATTCGATAATCTCTATCGCTGACTCGGTTCTTCAACATAGGAATAAAGTCAGGAATTACTTTCTCTACCGTATCAGCCAATTCCGTCCAATCCTCCTCATGCATTTCTTCCAAAGGATGCGCTTCTATACATTGGATTTTTTTGTAAATGGAAGAATTCTTTAAAACTAAATCAGCATCTGAAATCGAAGATAATGAGTATTTGTTTTGTATATCATGTATCTCAGACTCTAATTTACTGATTGCATTTTCTTTCTCTGTTATAATTTGAGTTAGCTTTTTGTCTTTTTCTGCTACAAGTTGAGTTTTTTCTTCCTGTAACCTTTTAAGTTTAAGCAAGCAGTCCTCATACACTAGCTTTGAAGCTGCTATTCTCTTTTTCTTAAGAGCTAACTGCTTTCTATAAATATAAGAAAGGAACAAGAACAATACGACACAAGCAGAAACTATCATATAGTTCATTTGTGTACTTCGCTTTGCTTTCTGCTCAGCTATTCTTGCTATTTCTTGATTTCTACCATAATCATACATAGCTTGCACTTGCTGTAATTGCGTTTTTCTTGTTTCTATCAAGTCTGAATCATTATACTCAGAACTTTGCATAGCATATTTCATTGCCAATGCTGGTTGATTAATCTTTGCATAATATCGAGCTAAAGCTTTAGTTGCAGCTGCTTTTATACTATATGACTTGCATAGTCTTAGGCTCTGCTGTAGATAATTATAGGCAGAATCCAACTGAGCTGTTAATATATAATAGGTCCCTTTTTGGCACAAAACATAAGCTTTAGAATCCTCATATTCCGAGTTTCCCTCATATCCTGTAGAGAAGTATGCCTTAAAAACTTTTTGGGCATTAAGTGTATCTTGTTTTTCAATATAATAATTGTAATTACAGCCCAAAGCTATTGCTGCTGCATAATTGTTTCCTATTTGCTTGAACATATGTGCGGCATGCAAGTTTATTGTTATAACAGAATCTTTATTCCCTAAATAGGAATAAGCATCTATTCTATTTTGATAATTAATTATTGCATTTAAAGTGTCCTTTGCCAAATAGGCATACTTCTCTGCCTTACCAAACGCATCCAGCAATTGATAAGGTAAATATTGCTTACTAAAGAGAAATCCCATCTGGCTATATACCCTGTAAAGCGTGCCATAGTCGCAATCTGCGGCTGTTGTATCGGCTTGCTCCGTAGCTTTATCATAAAATTCCAATGCCATCGGTGCCTCATGCATGTCTCTATACACGCAGCCCAACACATAGTTGGCTAGCATCCGCTCATTAGCCGAACCATGATGGTCATAATAATCCACGACCTCCTTCATCACGCTATCAGATGT
>JAIJLI010000112.1 GCA_022722495.1 Dialister sp.
TTGCAGCGCCGCAGATCGCAGTCTCCAAGCGCATCTTTGTCGCAGATGACGGAGAAAGCGGTTTCGAAGCCTACATCAATCCCGAATGGCAGCCGGACGGTGATGAGATGGCGACGGATTCGGAGGGGTGTCTCTCCGTGCCGGGCCTTTTCGGGGAAGTGACGCGCTATGCACGTGTCATCGTCCGCTATCAGGACATCCACGGTAAGAAGAAGGTGAAGAAAGCCTCCGGTCTTCTGGCACGCTGCATCCAGCATGAGACAGACCATCTGAATGGGATTCTTTTTATTGAAAAAGCCATTTCTTTGCACAAAGGACCAAAAGATGAAGAATAACTATCGCATCGTATTCATGGGCACGCCCGATTTCTGTCTGCCTGCTCTTTCTGCCATGGTGGAGCATGGCTATACGCCCGTCGCAGCCTACACACAGCCGGATAAGATCAATGGCCGCGGGAAGAAGATCAATTATTCTCCGGTGAAGACATTTGCGATGTCTCACGACATCCCGATCCACCAGCCGCTCTCCTTCAAAGACCCTTCGGAGGTGGAAACACTGAAAGCGCTGAAGCCGGACCTCCTCGTCGTCATCGCGTATGGCCGCATCCTGCCGAAGGCGGTGCTGGATATCCCGACCTATGGTGCGATCAATGTCCATGCCTCGCTTCTTCCGAAGTATCGCGGTGCTGCTCCGATCCAGCGTGTCATCATCGACGGAGAGAAGAAGACCGGCGTCACGATCATGCAGCTCGATCAGGGCATGGATACCGGCAACATCGTGGAGACCGTCCAGATGGATATCCCTCTTCATATGACGGCAGGGGAGCTCTTCGAGGCGCTTGGAGAGATGGGAGCAAAGGCTCTGATCTCTGTCCTGGAGGATCTTCCGGAAAAGCTCGCACGCTCCACGCCGCAGGATCATGAAAAAGCCACCTATGCGGAAAAAGTCACGAAAGAGATGGGCCGCATCGACTGGACGAAGGATGCCAAAACACTTGACGCACTCATTCGCGGCATGTATCCGAATCCCGGGACGTATACTTTCTTCCGCGGCAAACGCGTGAAGATTCATCGCGCCGAGGTCAGCGATAGGGAAAGTAAAGAAGCACCGGGCACCATCATTTCTACGAAGGACAGCCTCACCATTGCCTGCGGAAGGGGAGCGCTTACGATCTCCTCCCTGCAGCCGGAGAACCACAAGAGAATGGCTGCCGGTGACTTTGTGAATGGATATCAGGTGAAAGTCAATGATACATTCGACTGCTAAGCCCGTACCGTCCGCGCGCCGCCTCGCCTATCAGGCGCTCTACGACGTGCTTGAAAAAGACGCCTATAGCAATATCGTGCTCCAGCGCATCCTCGCAGAGTACCCGCTCAAGGCTGAGGAGGCGCACCTTCTGACAGAGCTTGTTTACGGCGTCCTTCGGAAATACAATCACCTATTCTGGATCATCGGGAAGCTTTCGACGCAGAAGGTGAAAAAGCTGCATCCTTCCGTGCGGATCCTTCTTTGTCTTTCCCTCTATCAGCTGCTCTTTTTGACGCGCATCCCCGAGTCGGCTGCGGTGAATGAGTCTGTCAAGATCGCCAAGAAGGTGACGCATCCAGGCAATGTCCGCTTTGTGAACGGCGTCCTTCGGAATTTCCTACGTAAAAAAGACAGCTTCCGGATCCCTTCGAGAAAAGAGGATGCGCTCCTCCATGATGCGCTCACCTATAACCAGCCGCGCTGGCTCATCGAAGACTGGCAGAACGCCTGGGGCGTAGAAAAAGCGGATGCCGTATTCTCTGCGTTCAATGAGATCCCGTCGATGACCATCCGTGTGAATCCTTTGAAGCAGCCGGTGGCTGACTTCGAGAAACTCCTCTCAGGAAAAGGAATCGAAGCTGCGCCCATCCCCTATCTGCCGGAAGGCTTCACGATCAAGAGTGGGGCGAATCATTTCTTTGGCACATTCCTGAAGGAAGGGCTTGCCTATGTGCAGTCGGCTTCTTCTATGGTGCCGGCGAAAGTCCTCTCTCCGAAAGCGGGGGAGACGGTCCTCGACATGTGCGCGGCACCTGGCAGCAAGACCACACAGATGGCAGAAATGATGGGGAATGAGGGCTCGATCGATGCATGGGATCTCTATCCGCACAAGATCGCCCTCATCAAAAAGAATGCGAAGAAGGAAGGCATCACCATCATCCACGCAGGAGCGCGTGATGCGACGAAGCCCATGCCCGCCGTCCATGAGAAATATGATAAGGTCCTTCTCGACGCGCCATGCTCAGGGCTTGGCGTCCTGTCGCACAAGGTGGAGATCCGCTGGCGCAGGACAAGAGAGGATCTGCAGGAATTTCCGCCCTTGCAGAAGGCCCTCCTCGAAGAGGCGGCCAAGTACCTGAAAAAAGGTGGCACCCTCGTCTATAGCACCTGCACCCTGAATGAGGCGGAAAATGAAAACATCGTGAGCGAGTTTTTAAAAAATCATCCCGAATTTACGCCGATCGATTTCCAGCTCGAAGGCCTTGGCGCATCCGAAAAGGGGATGCTCACCATCTGGCCGGATCAAGCACAGAGCGATGGATTCTTCGTGGCGAAATTGGGAAAGAAATAGGGGAGTGGGTTAGCCTCTTTCGCGTGCTGCCTTAACCTCGAGTGACTGGGCACTTGAGGCTCTAATCTCTAATCACTAGTATTGCGTATTTCTATTAAGAGGACCTTCAATCGATATACAAATGCAGTTAGAATTAACGTCGCAGCGACTTGCTTCCGCCTTCGGGGGAAGTGCCGAAGGCAATAGGGGCATGCTAGCGGTTATCGAACAATGTGGGATATATCGTAGTGCTGCCCTCTCAGCCCTTCGGGCAGCTCCCCCGATGGGGAGCCAAGACATTTCACCTGTTCTGCTTATGGCACGGCAATACCACGTACCTGTATTTCTTCACGTAACGAAAGGAGCCTCTATGGCCTGGAATATCTGGGGACACAGTCTCCCCGAAATGGAAACATGGATCACAAGCCATGGCTTCCCGAAATTTAGAGCCAAGCAGCTGCAGGACTACCTGTATCGCCGCTATATTTTTTCTTTTGACGATATGACCCAGCTGCCGGCGCCGATGCGGGAATGGCTGAAGGAGAATGCCGTACTCGAGAAGCCGGTGATCATGAGCCACATCACATCGAATGACGGCGATACGACCAAGCTCCTCGTGAAGCTCTCAGACGGTTCCCTCGTCGAGACCGTCTGCATGCACCATGTCTACGGGAATTCCATCTGCGTCTCCACGCAGGTGGGCTGCGCGATGGGCTGCATTTTCTGCGCCTCTACCAGAAACGGTCTGGAGCGGAATCTCACCGCGGGTGAGATCCTTGCTCAGGTCTACGCATTCCGCGAGCTTTTCGATGCGCCCATCCACTCGATCGTCCTGATGGGAGCGGGCGAGCCGCTCACGAACTATGATGAAGTGCTCCGCTTCATCCGCCTTGTGAGCGATCCGGGGCTGCTGAATATCAGCCTCAGAAATATCACGCTCTCCACCTGCGGCATCGTGCCTATGATCGATCGACTCGCCGCAGAAGGCCTTCCAATCACGCTTGCGATCTCCCTCCATGCGCCGAATGACACGATCCGCAACCGCATCCTGCCATCGAGCCGTCATTTCAAGATCGAAGATGTCGTCGCTGCTGCGCACCGGTACTTCAAGAAGACGGGCCGCCGCGTGACCTTCGAGTACATCCTCATCAAGGATGTGAATGCGTCCCGCGAAAATGCGGAAGAGCTCTGCCGCCTAGTGGGGAAGATGAACTGCCATTTCAATCTCATCCCGATCAATGGCACCGAGCATATCAAGCTGTATCCGCCGAGCTGGAAGGATGTCAAGATCTTTCAGGAGATCCTGGAAAAACACGGCAAGAGCACGACCGTCCGCCGGCAGATGGGCGACGAGATCCAGGCTGCCTGCGGACAGCTGAAGCGGAGATATCTGGAGAAGAAGTAGCTGGTGACTAGTAGCTAGGGATTAGGGGACTTAAGTGACTGGGGGACTAGGAGATATCAGTCTCTCTTGAAAGATACATAAAAAGCGCCGAGAAATCAGTGGATTTCTCGGCGCTTTTTGGTTGAATCGGCGTTTCTTTACATATTCGGCTGACACTGGCGCGGGAGGAAAGCAAGGGAAAGTAGTCTCACATATATTTTATACCTGTACGTAGAAGGGTGCCCCTTTGGGGCACATCTATCCGGTGCCTTTGGCGCGACCCTTCTCCAAGGGTCTGCTCAACTGGAGGGACTTTCCTAATCCCTAGCCACCAGTCACTAGTCACTCACTCGCCGAACATCTTTGAAAGCGGGTTATTCGTAAAGACATCCGCTTCATTGATATAGCGGCGCACCATTTCCACGGACTTGTGACGGGTCTGTTTCATGATGAGACGCTCCTCGATACCGTGAAGCGCTGCATACGTGGCGAAGCCGTGGCGCAGGCTGTGTGCGCCATAGAGCGTGGGGTCAAGCCCAATCAGTTCGGCATATTTTTTGACGAGGAGATTTACCGTATTTTCACTGAGATGCGTCGAAGCGACCTTACCATTTTTCAGGATCTTCCTGAAGATCGGGCCGTCATGGATATCAGCGGCCTTCAGCCAGTCATAGAGCGCACGGATGCCGTCCATTTCTTCAGGTACATTCTTCAGATGGGGGATGCCGACCTGCTGTCCTTCGCCCCGCTGGTCCGTCTTCGAGCGTTTGATGTGAAGGACGATGCCCTGCGGAAATTTTCTGATATCTTCCATCGAGAGAGAGACGAGCTCGCTTCTGCGGAAAGCCCCCATGAAGCCGATGAGGAGGATCGCACGGTCGCGCAGGCCGTGAAGTGTTCGGAGATCCATGCGGGAGATCATTTCCTGAAGCTCTTCAAAATACACCGGCGTTTTCCCCTTTTGCAGCATGCCTTTCTGCCTCATGAGGCCGATCAGTGCTTCTCGTACGATCCACGCTTTTGCGGGATTCTCCTTCGTGAGGCCGGCCGCATTGAAATTCTCTGACAGAGCGGAAATGCGGCGGCGGATGGTCGCAGTTTTCGCATAGTCCGCCAGATCATTGATATAGTTCACGATCGTTTCCGGCGTGGTCGGGAATGATTCTTTTTTATGGTACGAGCACCAGTCGCAGAAGTCATTCCAGTCCGACTCATAGGCGTCGATGGTATGCTCCGACTTCGTTTCCGACAGTGCGAGAAGGCTCTTGTCGGAGAGTGCATCGTCATGGGTGCGTTTTGAAAAATCACGGATATAAAAATGGGAGGACATGGGGCGGCCTTTCTGGGAAATGAGGGAAATGGATGCAGGAAACGGTGAAAAATACTTGTATGACGCCATAAATAGAAAGAGGGTTCTTTTCACTGTATGCTATTATAGCATGGCACATGCCGGAATGGTACGCTTCTCTCCTTGAAGGTCGTTTGTGCTCTCTTGGAAGCTGTGTCAAGCGGTTTTTGTGATTACAATATGACCGGTCCCGCCTTCGAAATACGCACCGCCTCCTTCCGTAGGGAGAAAACGGAGCTATGCCGTCAAAGGGCGATCTTCCCGGGCTGACCTGGCATCCCGATTCTTTTTTATTAAAGCTCGCTAAATAAAAACACTAATTTCATTTGACTTACCACCTCTAAAATGGTAATCTAAACTTAATGTAGAAATGGCTTGCCATTATTATTTATATCAGGGGGTCTTTAGAAAAATGGATGTACTTCACTTGTTTCATGCCGGCGGTTTTATGATGTATCCGCTGCTTCTCTGTTCTATCATCGTTGTCACGATCTTCATCGAGCGTTTCCGCTTCTATCACGCGAACCGGTCGAATATCGAAAAGCTCACGAAGGAGATCCCGGAACTCCTGACAGCCAATGATCAGGAAGGGCTGAAAGCGGCGCTCAAGGCCGATGGCGGCATTCCTGCCGGTATCATTCTGGCCGGCGCCGAGCAGCTCTCTTCCAAAGCGAATCAGACGGCCATTCTGGAAGGCGCGGCTTCTCATGCAGCCGGCGTCTTGAAGTCGTACCTGAATTACCTTGATGTCATCGTCACCCTGTCCCCGCTGATGGGGCTTCTTGGTACCGTCATCGGCATGATCGGCTCCTTCAATGTCCTTTCGGCCGCAGAAGGCCAGCCATTTGCCATCACCGGCGGCGTCGCAGAAGCACTCGTTTGTACCGCATCCGGCCTTTTCGTTGCCATCATCGCCCTTATCGCCTACACCTACCTTTCGCAGCAGGTATCTAACTTCGTTTCCCAGATGGAAAAATTGGGTTCCCTGTATTTGGCTATCGTAGAGGCGGATCAGAAATGAAACTTGAATCAATGAATGTAGAGAAGAAGCCGAAGATCATGATCATCCCGATGATCGATATCATCTTCTTCCTTCTGGTCTTCTTCATGATGTCCATGCTGACGATGGTGGTGCAGAAATCGATCAATCTGAATCTGCCGCAGACCGCCAGCGCGCAGATCGACCTCAAGAAAACACTGCCGATCAGCGTGACATCTGACGGCACCATCTATGTCGAGCAGGAGAAGATCCCGAAGGACTCCTTCAAGAAACGTATGGAGATCGAAAAGAACAGAGATCCTGATATCACCATCGTACTGCGCGCGGATGAGAAATCCGAGCACGGCGATTTTGTCTTTGTTCTGGATCAGCTGAAATCTGTCGGGATCTCCAAGATCGGCATTGCCACTGCCTCCAAAGGGCAGTCAGACTAAAGGGGTGGTGTGATGCGTACTTTCAAGTACCAATGGTCCTCCGCTTTGGGT
>JAIJLI010000113.1 GCA_022722495.1 Dialister sp.
CTATAGGCCAGGATGCCTGGAAGGGCGTATAGGCGTTTATGGAGCTTCTTCTTCCCCCATGGGAAGACTTGCCAGAGCGATACAGAAATACTGATTAAACCGAAGTCACGGAGATAGTAATTATCGACAGTCAAATGAATTACCGAGAAAAACTTGACACTTACAGAGAGGCGCTCTATCGTTTTTTCTTTGGGCAGAATCTGATACAATAGAAAAAAGAGGGGGGATGAGAATGGATAACACAAGACGCAGAGCCTATATCAAAGAAAAGCTGCAGCAGGCAGATCACCGACTGCGCGGGATGGATCTTGCGAAAGAGTGCGGCGTGAGCCGGCAGGTCATCGTGGGGGACATGGCGCTCCTTCGCGCCGAGGGGATGGATATCATCTCTACGCCGCGCGGGTATTATCTGAAAAAAGAGAAAAAAGCCTGCCTTCGCATACTCGTCTGCCGTCACGACCGGGAGGGGACAGGAAAGGAGCTCACTGCCATCGTAAGAGCAGGCGGCATCATCCACGACGTGCGGGTGGAGCATGAGATCTACGGCGAATTGCACGGACAGCTGGAGATCAAGAGTGAAGAGGATGCCGTTTCCTTTGTGCGCGCGATGCAGGACAGCGGATCGCCTCTCCTCTCGGATATCAGCGGCGGCATCCATACCCATCTCGTCGAGACAAAGACGGAAAAAGCAATGGCGCAGGTGATTCATGCACTGAGGGAGATCGGCGTGCTGTATGAGTGATCGGCAGGACTGGGTGAAAAGCGAAGCCGGGGGCGTACCTTTCCTGGCACGCCTCTTGTTTTATAACAATGGCTTGCACGGCATGAATATACAACTGCTTTCGCACAGGTATGCGCCGCGCCATCCCTTTTCACGGTAAGCCAAAGAACCTATAGACCGGTTCCTATGAAAACGTTATACTAAGGAACTAAGGAGTGCTGACGATGCAGGAATTTATCATACAAAAGGAAGAAGCAGGGCAGACGGTGATGAAGTACCTGGCGCGGCTCTTGCCGGAGGCGTCCATGGGGCTTCTTCGTAAGAGCATGCGCAAGAAGAATATCGTCCTCAACGGAAAGAAGATCGAAGGAAGAGAAAAGATCGCCGCAGGTGACAGCGTGAAGGTATGGTTCTCCGATGAGACGATCGAAAAATTCCGCAAAAAGAAAGAAGAATCGCCAAAGCGTGACTACCCTGACTTTGAAGCATGGGTCCTGTATGAAGATGAAAACATCGTCATCCTCAATAAACCGGCAGGCCTTCTCTCGCAGGGGGATACTTCCGGCGCTCCGTCCCTGAATGAAGCCCTTCTTGCCGCGCGGGAGAGCGGAGGCAGCGTCAAGCCCTCCATCTGCCACCGGCTGGACAGGAATACCAGCGGTCTTGTCGTGGCAGGTAAGACCGTGCGAGGACTGCAGGAAATGAATGCGCTCATCAAGGCGCGCTCCCTCACGAAGGTGTATCAGGCTCTCGTTTACGGGAAGACGCCGCCTTCGGGGATCTTGAAAGGGTACCTCGTCAAGGATCACGAAAGAAATCAGGTGCGCTATACCCAGTGCGCGGAACCGGGCGCGCTTCCCATCGAGACGCACTATGAGACGCTTGTAACGACAACGGCCCATGGCTGTACCTTTTCCCTCGTCCGTGTCAGGCTCGTGACAGGACGCTCGCACCAGATCCGCCTGCATTTTTCCTCCATCGGTCATCCGCTTTTGGGCGATCGGAAATATGGCAGCCGCGCGAGCCTTGCTGCATCAGAGGCGCTTCACATCCGCCGCCAGCTCCTTCATGCGGCCTCGCTCACCTTCCCTGCGCTTACGGATGATTTCGCCTATCTGTCCGGCAAGACATTCACCGCGCCTTTGCCGGCCGATTTCGCCTCTGTCTGTCATCTGGGGCGGCATGGCTTGACAAATGAGAAATGCGGAAAACGGAACAGTGAGAACTGAGTCGAAGAATCTTGTGGACAGAGGAAAAGCGAGAGATCCTTCGAGCGGCGGGCAACCGTTCTGACAGTGATTTATTTAGTATTTCCTTATATTTCATACAACACGAGGTGTATCAATTACGGACTCCAGATTTCTGATCGTATTTGCAGACATTTTGCTTCCTCTTCTCTGCGGCATGGGCCTTAGGCGGTGGGGACTTTCGAAGGACATCCTTCACTGGATCATCAAGGCGAATGTGGTGGGCGTGTCTACGTTTCTTTCCATTGTTTCCTTTTGGTCGGTGCAGGTGACAGCGGAGCTTTTGTGGCTTCCGATTTCTACGCTGCCCATCTGTTTCCTGCCTGTCGCGGTCTTCTATGCCTTAGAGCAGCACCGCTTCTCGGATGCGCGGGAGCAGGGGAGCTACCTCATTTCCATGATGCTCGGAAATATCGGGACGCTCGCGGGGCTCTGTGCGTATGTCCTCTTCGGCGCGGTCGGCTTTGCCTATGTACAGCTTATCGCAGTGCCGCAGATCCTGATCATCGTACTCTTCTGCTTTCCGATGAGCCAATACTACTATGACAAGTGGGCGAATCACGGCGAGGGAAAAAAGATGGAGATCCATCTCTTGCGTCTGCTCTGCACGTGGAATCAGCTCCCCGCCGTCGGCGTGGTCATCGGTCTGACGCTTGCGGGGCTCGGGGTGGAGAAACCGCAGTCTGTCACGACGCTTTTCACGATCCTGATCCATGCGGGGGCTTGGATGGGAATGGTGCCTGTCGGCTATGATCTGAACCTTTCGGCAGCCAAGGAATATGGGGGAAGGCTTTGGCCGATCTTCCCGGTGAAATTCATCCTGCTTCCGGCGGTGATGTATTTCCTGACGAGTGTATTCGTCTCGGATGCGACCATCCTGACCTGCGTGGTACTCGCAGCCGCGGCGCCGACAGCCATCTTCGCTGTGGCGTCTTCGCAGCTTTATGGGCTCAATGTCAATCTCGCAGAGTCCTCCTTCCTCACGACGACGCTCGCTTTCCTCTTCGTGCTGTATCCGGTGATCTATTGGTGGGAGAAAACGAATTAGGAATGAGGAGTTGTGGTGACATAGAATAGAGCGCCGTTTTTTTATCGTATGCAAAAAGCGTATCAAGTTCAAATTTCTGAACCTGATACGCTTTTTATGATATAGAGTCGGTGCTTCTGAAATTTGTGCGCCTCACATTCACTCTCCACGGAAACCAAGTGAGAAAAGGCAGATGTGGGGTGGCGTAGGCTAACAGATCACATTCTCCTGCTCCCCTTTCAGGTATGCGCGGAGGTTGTCCATCACGATGACGGCACGGCGGGCCATGGCTTCCTCGGTGAAGAAGCCGATGTGCGGGGTGAGGACGGTGTTTGGCGCAGAGAGGAGAGGATCGTCCTTGGCGAGCGGAGGTTCGCCGTCGAAAACATCGATGCCGGCGCCTGCGATCTTTCCTTCCCGGAGGAGGTCAGCGAGGGCGGCATTGTCGATGACTCCGCCGCGGGCGGTATTGATGAGGATCGCTCCCGGCTTCATGAGAGAGAGCTTTTCACGGGAGAGGAGGCCGCGCGTCTCGCTTGTGAGAGGCAGGTGGACGGAGATGATGTCGCAGGTGGAAAGCAGGGTGTCCAGGTCGATATAGGTGATGCTCGCTGCCTTCCGGGAGCGGCTGTAGCCATAGACATCGGCGCCAAATGCGGAGGCGATGTCTGCGACACGTCGTCCGATGGCACCGGTACCGATGATGCCGAATTTCCGATGGTCGATCTCGATGCCCATGAGGCCTGCACTGGTCTTGCCATTTCTGGCAGCGCATCCGCCTTCGGACAGCTTGCGGTAGAGGGCAAGAATGAGCGAGAACGTAAGCTCGGCCACGGACTCGGTCGAGTAGCCGGCACAGTTCGAGACGGCGATGCCTTTTTCTTTGCAGTAATCAATGGCGACATGGTCGACGCCGGTGAATGCGACGCATAGGTATTTGAGCGATGCGGCTTTCACGAGCGCTTCCTTCCGAAGCGGGTAATTGGCAATGACGGCAAGGTCAGCATCCGCAAGGCGATCGCCCAATTCATCCTGGTCTTTCGGCAGGCTGTCATAGGCGGTGATGGTGAAGCCGTCTTTTTGGAGATCCGCCGTCAATGTGTCAAGAAGGGCGGCACTGATGGAAAGTGGCTGTGCGATGACGATGTGTTTCATGAAAAGGACTCCTTTCATTGAGGAATAGCCCAAGGGGCATGCCGCCCCCTTGAGTGCGTGTGAAAGAGGTTCAGCGGGTTCTGTGGGTTCTACGGGTTCAACGGGGAAGGCGCGGCGCATAAAAATTAGAAGCGCCGCAGAATATATAATGGGCGATGCCCGCAACAGGCATTTTAGTCACCGGTCACTCTGAGCTCGGAGCTCCTAATCCCTGGCCACTTTTTTGAAAGACAATACCGCTCTCCCCGGCAGCTGGGAGAGGAAGACACCGGCGGTCATGGAGAGGACGCCGATCATCTGGCGGGCGGTGAAGCTTTCAGCGAGGAAGAAAACACCTGCCATGCCGCCAAAGACCATTTCCATGCTGAGGATCATCGAGGCTTCGGTGGGCGGGAGATATTTCTGCCCGACGGCCTGCAGCGTGTAGGCGACGCCTGTTGAGAGAAGACCGGTATAGAGGATCGGCCACAAGGCACCTCCGATGCCGGAGAGAGTCGGCGTTTCGAAAAGAAAGGCAAGAATGAAATTCAGGACGCCGGCGACAAAGAACTGTCCCGAGGAGAGGAGGATGGGAGAGAAGCGCTGTGTGAGGTAGGTCATGGCGTGGATCTGTATGGTGAAGCCCAGCGCGCAGAGCAGCATCATGAGGTCACCGGCACCGATGGAGAAATCTTCGGTGATCGACATGAAGTACACGCCGGCCATGGCGAGGAGAGCGCCTGCGATGTGCGTTATGCGGAGCGTTTCCTTGAGGAAGATCCCCATGATCGGCACCATGAGGATGTAGGTCGCAGTGAGGAAGCTGGCTTTCGAGGCGGTGGTGTACTGAAGCCCCACCTGCTGAAGCGTCGCACCGGCAAAGAGCGGAAGCCCTACCATGAGGCAGGCGGCAGAGAGTGGCATATTTCTTTGAAGCGGCGGCGGCTCTTCATGTGTTGTAAGGATGATGGGGACGAGCGCAAGCGAGCCTAAGAGGAAACGGACGCCGTTAAATGTATATGGCCCGACGGACTCCATTCCGACCACCTGTGCGGCGAAGGCAAAGCCCCAGATGAGTGCTGCCAAGAGCAGCAGTAAACGGTATTTCATGGTATTCTCCTTTGGATGATGTATAATAATTATTATAACAGATGAAAGTGAATGCTGCGGATGATTTCGCAGACTTGCAAAAAAAGAAGTAGCCGGTGATTTGTGGCTAGTGGTCAGGGATAAGGAGTGACTAGTGACTGGTGACTTGTGACTAGGAATTAGTAGCTAGGGATTAGGTTTGCGATACGAGAAAGTCGCTAATTTCAAATTTCCGCGGCGCTTCTGATTTTTATGCGCCGCACCACCATTTCGCATTTCTCATTTCTAATTTCTCATTCAAACGAGGCTTTCCAGCGTAATCAAGGGACGACACGCCCCAAGGCTAACCCTGCACCATAAAAAGGAGACTTTCTATGTCGATTCGTATGATCGCCATCGATCTTGATGGCACGCTCTTGCATGATGATATGACGATTTCCGCCTATTCGCGTGAGGTGATCCAAAAGGCGATCCAAAAAGGCTATGAGATCGTCGTCGCCACCGGACGCATGTGGGATTCGGCGAGATCGAAGGTTTCGCTGCTCCGCTTGGGCAATGTCCCCGTCATTTGTTACACGGGTGCATGGATCATGTGGAGCGAGACGGGCGAGCCGATCCTGCAGGACGGGCTCTCGGCCGATCTGGCGAGCCGCGTGATGCTTGCCGCGAGGGAGAGGGGCTGGGAGGCGACGGCCTTCTGGGACAATCATATTTATATGGAGAAACCGAACGGCAGCGAGGCGAAGTACCAGAAGTATCGCACGCAGAAGCCGCAGTACCTGGGGGAGGCCTTATATCATCCGCCGATGACGGTGACGCGTGTGGTCTTTGCGGATCCTTCCGAGGAGGAGCGGGGCCGCATCCGTGCCTTTTTGGAGAGCCGTTTCGGAGAGGAGATCACCGTCGTCTATCCGGGGGATGATTTCGTCGATGTGCATAAAAAGGGCATCGATAAAGCATCGGCTCTCTCCTTTCTAGCCGAGAGAAGAGGCATCCGGCCGGGGGAGATCATGGCCTTCGGCAATACGGAAAATGATGTGCCGATGCTGCGCTACGCAGGTGTATCCTACGCCGTCGCCAATGCGGACGGGGTCGCGAAAGAAGCGGCCGGTCACATCTGCGCTTCGAATGAAGAGGACGGCGTCGCGAAGGTCATAGAGGAGCTGGTGAACGGTCACTGAGAGAGGCGGGTATCGGGCAGCAGACCTTCCGGAAGGGTCATTTGGAGAAAACGAAAATATCATATCATCCTTTGCGGGAAAGCCTTCATCTAGCAGCCACTCAATCCAAAAGGCGATGTGAAATAACGATCATCTCATTTTCGTGCTCAATCTGCCGCGGAGGACTTGCAGCTCTCATGGTAGTGACTGGGAAACCTTATCCCAGCTGTTTTTCATGCCATAGTCACCCTGTCCGCCCCTACGGGGCACCTTCCCCAAGAGGGGAAGGCTGCGATACGAGAATACCATCTTCTAAAAAAAGGCGGCGAAGCCGCCACGAGAGCCCTGAACCTTGAACCCTGAACCCTGAACCAAATGAAAGCAAAGTAAAAAGGGGCTGTGAAGAAATG
>JAIJLI010000114.1 GCA_022722495.1 Dialister sp.
CGGTATAGCGTGCTATGTTGAATAGTCCGATGCTATCGATATTCCAACACTTTCATGCAATACCGCTACGTAGCCCCCTCTCCCCTTCGGGGAGCTCCCCCGATGGGGAGCCAAGACGTTCTACCACTTAACTTAATAGCATTACCCTAGAGGGGAAGGCTGCGATACAAGAATACCCTCTTCTAAAAAAAGGCGGCGAAGCCGCCACGAGAGCCCTGACCCCTGAATCAAATGAAAGCAAAGTAAAAAGGGGCCGTGAAGAAACGAGGATTCATTTCTTCACAGCTCCTTTCTTACCCCTTAATAAATCATTTTTATAATAGCGCATTTGGTCGATATATAATAAAATAGATATATAGACATGTATTCTATAATGCGTATGATATGAAAGGAGACTATGATGAACCTGTTATTTACTGCACTCATTGTCGTATGGGCGGCCTGGCTCATTTTGAAGAAATATAAGCCACAGACCGTCCTTTTCGTAGCAGGCGGTCTTCTGCTCACAGGCTCGATGATCATGAACTGGGGCACGATCCTTCCCGCCGGAAAGAGCACAGGCATGTGGAGCTTCGATATTTTTGAACTCATCCGCACTCTTTTTGCGAACCGACTCTCCGGCCTCGGCCTCAACATCATGGCTGTCGGCGGCTTTGCACGTTACATGGATAAGATCGGCGCGAGCAATGCGCTGGTCGCCCTCACCATCCGCCCGCTGATGCTGCTGAAATCGCCCTACATCGTCATGAGCGCCTGCTGGGTACTCGGCATGTTCCTTGGGCTGGCCATCAATAGTGCCTCCGGCCTCGCCATGCTCCTCATGGTGACCATGTTCCCGATCCTTGTCGCACTCGGCGTCTCCCGCATCTCTGCGACCGCAGCCATCGCGACCACGCTCTGCCTTGACTGGAGCCCGTCAGATACCGGCACCATCTTTGCCGCTGAGATCGCAGGCTTTGATCCCGTCATCTACTGGCACACCTTCCAGATCCCGATCGCCTGCGCCGTCATCCCCTGTGTCGCCATCGCCCACTACCTCACGCAGAAGATCATGGATAAGCGCGACGGGCACATCGTGCGCGCTCTGGATCCGGCGGAAGTCTCTGTCAATATCGAGACTGAGGATGAAAAGAAAGCAGCACTTTCCCATCCGCCGAAGATCTATGCCCTTCTTCCGATCATCCCTCTCGCTCTCATCCTCATCTTCTCGCCGCTCTGCCTCCCCGGCATCAAGATGAACATCATCATGGCGATGCTCATGGGGACCGCCATCGGCATGATCGCCCAGTTCTTCCGTACAAGAGACTTGAAGGAGACCTTCTCTGAGATCCAGATCTTCTTCGACGGCATGGGCAAGCAGCTCGCCAATGTCATCACCATCGTCATCGCCGGCGAATTCTTCGCGAAAGGCCTCACTTCCACGGGCTCCATCGATGCCATGATCCAGGGCGCCCAGACCACCGGCTTCGGCGCATCCGGCCTGACGCTTGTCATGATCGCCATCATCGCAGTCTGCGCCATCCTCATGGGCAGCGGCAATGCTCCCTTCTTTGCCTTTGCCAATCTCGTCCCGGCGATCGCTGCCAAGACAGGTGTCGCAGCCTCCTTCATGGTCCTCCCGATGCACCTCATCGCAAGCTCCGCCCGCGCCATCTCTCCGATCACCGGTGTCATTATCGTCGCCTCCGGCATGGCTGGCATCAGCCCCTTTGACCTTGTGAAACGCACCGCCATCCCGATGGCTGTCTCCTGCATCCTCATCGTCGTCGCGAACTTCGTGATCTTCGGGTAAATAGTTGCTAGTTGCTAGTGACTAGGGATTAGGGATTAGGAAATAGGAAATACCAGTCACCAGTCACTAAAAAACAAAAGCGTAAGTGATATCGCATCCGATATCACTTACGCTTTTATTGTGAGCGGCGATCAGAGCAAGGCCTGCCCCGCCATTATTCCGCCTTATTTCCCCGCTGCGAGCTTCACGATCTCCACCGCCTGCTTGGCGCATTTGACGAGATCATCGATCACCTGATATTCCTCACTGGTGTGACATTTGAAATTCCCTGTACCGATCCCGACAGCGGCGATGCCGTGTTCATTGAAATGGTTCGCATCCATGCCGCCGCCCCCTTCTTTGAAGAAGGGCGCTGCCCCGACTGCCTCTGCCGCCTCTTTGGCCAGCACGCAGGGGCGAGAGGTCTCTTCCAGCTTGAAGGCATGGTAAAGTGTATGCAGCTCGACCTCGATCTTCGTATGGTATTTCTCGGAGATCTTGTCTGCCGCCGCCTGAATATCGGCAGAGATCTGCTGATACTCCTTCGCATCGCGGCTTCTCTGCTCGCCGGTGATCGTCACGAGATCGCAGACGACATTGGTCGCGCTCCCCGCCTCGATGATGGAGAAATTCGCCGTCGATACCGGTGAAAGGCGGCCATCGGGAAGCTGCATGATGAGATCGGCTGCCACCTTCAGCGCATTCAGTCCCTTTTCCGGTTCATTGCCCGCATGCGCCGTCACGCCATGCACATGGATCGTGACACGTCCCTTGCTCGGAGCGGCAAGGACGATGGTCCCCGCCTTGCCGGAGGCATCATATACGAAAGCGCTCTTCGAGCGGAACTTGGAAAAATCATACTGGCGCGAGCCTTCGACGCCCGTTTCCTCACAGACAGAGAAGGCCACTTCGATGGGGCCATGCGGGATCTGCTTCTCCTTCACTTCGCGAAGCATCGCAAGGATCGCCGCGACGCCGCCGATATCATCGCCTGCCAGGATCGATGTCCCGTCCGAGACGATCTTCCCTTCCTCCTCTTTCACGAGAGGAACGATGTGCCCGTGATTTCCTACACGGTCCATATGCGCGGAGAAAAGGACCGGCTCGCCGCTCGTGCTTCCGGGAAGCTGTGCATAGAGATTACCCGTATTGCCGCCGAGCACCTCGCCTGCCTTGTCTTCCGTCACAGTGAGGCCGAGCGCAGTGAGCTTTTCCTTCAGTACATCAGCGATCGCCCTTTCGTCACGCGAGTGGACCTCGATAGAAACCAGTTCTTTGAATTCATCGATGATACGTTTCTGATCCATGGGAGGACTCCTTTCAGAAAATCAATGTGAGACGCATACCGGAGAATCTGCTATACCTACTTCTTCGGTCTCCTTCTTTTCCTATGCGGATGATAGAGCTGCCAGTGGAAGTGGATCGCACAGAAGCGAAGAAGTGTCACACAGGCAAAAGCGATCCATGAGGAAACGGAAAGCTCCAGCGCCGTGAAATGACGCAGGCAGCACAGGACAAGGCCGCCGGCAATGGATGCGATGGCGTACACATCCATGTACAGCACGACAGGCATGCGCCGCGCCATCATATCTCGCAGCATGCCACCGCCGACCGCGGTGATAAGCCCCAGCATGGTCGGCAGAAGAAACCGATACGAGTCGGGGTACTGATAAAATGCCGTCAGTGCTCCCGTCACGGTGAAGGCCGCAAGACCCACCGTATCCGAGATATTGTACATGAACGTAATGTAGCGCTCATTCTCCTTCGATACGCGATAGACCGGATAGAGAAAAGAAATGATGAGTGCCGTGATGATGGAAACGAAGAGCCCGTTGGGGCTGCGAAGTACCGACGGCGGCGTGATGCCGCAGAGAACGTCACGCACCATCCCGCCGCCTACGCCGGTCATGACAGCGAGCACGGTGATGCCGAAAATATCCATACGCCGCGACAGTCCCACCACAGTGCCGGAAAAGGCAAAGGCGATGGTGCCGAGCGTTTCAAAAATGAGCCAGGTAATGGTCATGGGAAAAAGTAGTCCTTTGGAAATATGGAAGTAAGGGGTTTAGAGTTAGCCCATGGGGCGACTGCCCTTTGATTGCATTTGAAAGCTTCGCTCTCAAGTGAGGAGTGAGGAGTGAGGAGTGCTGGTGCGGCGCATAAAAATATGGAAGCACCGCAGAGTATAAATAGGGCGATGCCCGAAAGTAGTATTCAAGTCACCAGTCACTAGTCACCAGCCACTTCTAACGCGCATTCCTCAAAGCACCACATGTATGATGCGATAGCAGAGATCCATATAGCCATTGGCCAGAGGACCGATGATGCGGTTCACCCAGCCGGAGAATACGATGAGCATCAGGATGACGAAGCCATAGCGCGCATTGAAGTTTTCAAATTTCCAGGCAAGCTCTCCGGGCAGCACGGTGGAGACGATCTTCGAGCCATCGAGCGGCGGTATCGGGATCAGATTGAAGAAAGCGAACCATACATTGTACATCATGATCCACTGCAGGAAATAGAAGCCGCCGTCACCGAGCATGCCGATACGCCCCAAGATCGTGATGAGAAGCAGCGAAAGAAAGGCCAGGAAAAGATTCATGCCCGGGCCTGCGAAGGATACCTTCAGCATCCCCATGCGATAATTTTTATAATAGCGTGGATCGATGTCTACCGGCTTCGCCCAGCCGAATCCACAGAGTACGAGAAGGAGAGTCCCCATCATGTCGAGATGCGCCATCGGATTGATGGTCAGCCGCCCCATGCGAGACGGGGTGGGATCACCCATGGCATCCGACACGGCCGCATGCGCGTACTCGTGCATCGAGAGTGCGATCAGAAGCGCCGGAGCGCGGTAGATCAGGGTAGACAGATCAAGAAAATCAAACATAAAAGCTCCTTGAAAAAACAGGTTCAGGGGTAGTCCGTGGGGCGGCTCCGTCCACTGATTATGAATGAAAGCTTTGCGCGAATTAGAAATGAGAAATGCGAAATGGTGGTGCGACGCATAAAATAATAAAGCGCCGCGGAGTATAAATAGGGCGATGCCATGAGCTGACATCTCAGTCACAAGTCACTAGCCACTCTCATTCATCCGCCGGATGATTGCTGTGGATCTCTGCCGTCACGGGATGGAGCTTGCAGCTGCCGTAGGCACAAAGCACGGTGAGCAGCGCATCGCGAGAGGCCTCGCTGTCGAAATGTGCGTCGATGAAGATCTTCCTTCCATCATCCACTGCATAGCAGTGAAGGATGTGGTACTCGGTCGTCTTTACAAAGGCGAGGAAATCAGATCTCTTATCTTCGGACAATGTGAGCTCGAAAATACCATGTACGGCGTAGCCAAAGACCGGACAATTCACATTGACCGTATAGCGCTCGACGATGCCCAGATCCTGCAGCCGCTCCAGCCGGTTCTTCACCGCCTGACTCGTGAGATACACCTGCCGTCCCAGATCTGTCATGGAAATACGGCCATTCTTTTTCAGTGCATTGATGATCTTGATATCGGTTTCATCTAATTCTTTCGGAATCATACGGACGCCTCTTTTCTGTCAGTAGTCTATGGGTATTTCTATAATTCTATTATAACCGAAATCGAATTTCTGAGAAAGAGTGCAGGAAAAATAGGGGATCCAGGCACGGCCGCATTTCGCAAATTGACACGACTCTCAAAATCTATTATAATCGTCGGGAATGTTATTTATAAATGGGAGCAAAGAATGACTATCACACTCAATATGTATCAAACGCTGGCTGCCGCTGTGGCAGTCTTTTTTCTTGGCGGATTTTTGAAGGGGAAGATCCCCCTCTTTCGCAAGTACTGCATCCCCGCGCCGGTCATCGGCGGGACGATCTTCTCCATCGTGAACTGTATCCTCTACACAGAGGGGATATGGAACTACAGCCAGGACACCGTCATGCAGAACTGGTGCATGATGCTCTTCTTCACGAGTATCGGCTACATGGCGAGCCTGCGGCTGATCCTGCGGGGCGGCTATCTCGTCTTCAAAATGGGCATCATGGTCGCGATCCTCATCCTCCTGCAAAACCTCATCGGGATCTCCATGGCCCATGTATTCAGCCTGCCCTCGTTGATGGGGCTCGCGGACGGCTCGATCCCGCTGGTCGGAGGGCATGGGACAGCCGGCTCCTTCGGCCCGGTACTGGAAGAGATGGGGCTCATGAATGGTACCACCATCGCCTTTGCGGCTGCCACCTTCGGTCTTGTCTCCGGCAGCTTCATCGGCGGCCCGATCGGCGAGCTGCTGGTGCGCCGCTTCTCACTGATCTCCCATGAAACAGACAATGCGGCAGAAGAGACCGGCGAGAGACCGGCGGCGCTGCACCCCAAGGACGCCGCGGCGGCTTACCTCAATATGGATCACTTCATGTACGCTTTCGGGCAGCTGCTCCTTGCCATGGGTATCGGCACCTATGTGAGCGCCTTCTTCAGCAGCATCGGCCTTGTCTTCCCCGGATACATCGGCGGCATGATCGTCGCTGCCATCATCCGCAATGTATCGGAGATCACGGAGTGGTACGGCTCTTACCAGCAGGAATGTGAAGTCTTGGGCGGCATGTGCCTCAATATCTTTCTCTCCTGTGCCCTGATGAGTCTCAAGCTCTGGCAGCTCGCCTCGCTCGCTGTACCGCTCACGCTGACGCTTCTCATCCAAGTCGCCTTGATCGGTGCTTTCGCCTACTTCATCATCTTCCGCGTCATGGGAGGCGACTATGAAGCAGCCGTCATGGCTGCCGGCACCTGCGGCTTCGGCCTCGGCGCGACGCCGAATGCCATCGCAAACATGAATGCGATGTGTGAACGCTACGGCTCTGCGCACACAGCCTACTTCGTCATCCCGCTCATCGGAGCCTTTGTCGTCGATTTCCTCAATGCATCCATTCTGATGGTATTCATGAATTTGCTGAAATAAGTGACTGGTGACTGGTGACTGGTGACTGGTGACTGGTGACTAGGGACTGGTGACTAGGGACTAGGGATTAGGGA
>JAIJLI010000115.1 GCA_022722495.1 Dialister sp.
TGGCTGCGGAAAAATTATATGGCGCAGCCGCTGCATTCGCCGAGTCGCTGGCCGGTGTGCCTTTCGCTTCGACGCAGGTCGGAAATATCAAATATAAGATCGCTGTCAAGCCCGGCACGGCGCTTGTCGTGAAAGGGCGGATCGTATTGGTCAGAGGAAATAAAAAACATATCTATATTAGTTTCTTTGACGGTGATAAAGAAGTATACCGCGCAAAATTTATTATGCAGATCCTGCAGTAATGGAGGCGTCCTGTGAAAAAAATAGCTGTTGACGCGATGGGCGGGGATTTTGCTCCGCTAGAAATCGTGCTTGGCGCCATTCAGGCGGTCAAGGAATACAAAGTGCCTGTCGTTCTTGTGGGAGATGAGGATGAGATCCGCACCATCCTGGAGAAGCATCATGAGGATCAGAATCCTCTGATCGAGATCCATCATGCATCAGAAGTGATCGAGATGGGAGAGCATCCCGGGCTGGCGTACCGCAAAAAGAAGGATGCGTCTGTCTCTGTCGGCGCTCGTCTTGTGCGAGAGGGGGAGTGCGGAGCTCTCGTAGCTCCGGGATCGACCGGGGCAGCCGTTACGGCAGGACTTCTCGGCATCGGCCGTATCAAGGGCATCGAGCGTCCGGCCATCCTGACGCCGATCCCTAATCAGAAGGGCGGCTATACGTACCTGATCGATTCCGGCGCGAGTGCGCAGCCGAAGCTGGAGACGTATATCCAGAATGCTCTTCTGGGCTATATCTATGCGACGAAGGTCGCGGGTATCCAGCAGCCGAGGATCGGTCTTCTCAATATCGGGGAAGAGGCGACGAAGGGGAGCCCTTTGGTCACGGAAGCGAATGAGGCGCTTTCCGCGCAGAAGGTCATTCCTTTTGCGGGCAATGCGGAAGGCCGCGATGTGATGACGGGAGAATTTGATGTCATCGTCACGGATGGATTTACAGGGAATGTAGTCCTGAAATTTGGGGAAGGCGCCGGGAAACTGGTGGCTGCCCTTTTGAAGAATGCTGTCATGCGGGGGGGACTTCGCGCGAAGATCGGCGGGCTGCTCCTGAAGCCGGCACTCAAGAAATACATGGCAAAGCCTCTTGACTATGCTGAATACGGCGGTGCGCCGCTCATGGGCATCAAAGGCGGCCTCATTATCTGCCATGGTGCTTCGAAAGCGAAAGCGATCAAGAATGCCATCCATATGGCGATGGGCGTTTGTCAGGAGCATCTGGATGAGATCGTGATGGATGCGCTGAAACAGATGGAGACTCAATGAGAATGAGGTGCAGCGGGTTCTGATGGCTCGAAAGGGTCGCTCCCCGCCCCAAACGCCGTGGAGTTTTTGGGCGGGGAAACGTGATTTCCAAAAGATGGGAAACCCGTTGAAGACATGGAACCATTTGAATTCTCGGAACTCATAGAAACTGTTTTTCAAGTCCTGGCGTCAGTTGCCAGTTACCAAAATTCTCTTTTCAACAAACGGAAAGGACATTATATATGAGTGAATTATGTTCTGCAGGAATTCTGGGGACCGGACATTATGCGCCGGAGAAGATCCTTTCCAATGCAGACCTTGAAAGAATGGTCGATACCAGTGATGAGTGGATCCGCACCCGCACGGGCATCGAGACCAGACATATCGCTTCCCGGTCGGAGACGACCTCCGATCTTTGCGTGAAAGCTGCTCTTCCGGCACTGGAAATGGCTGGCCTTACCGCAGACGATATCGACTACATCATTGTAGCGACGGCATCCCCTGACTATGTGGTACCATCCACGGCCTGCATGGTGCAGGATAAGCTCGGATGCAAGCATGCAGGTGCGATGGATATTTCCGCCGGCTGCTCAGGCTACATCTATGCAGTAGCTCTGGCATCGAATCTGGTGAAAGCCGGGATGTACAAGCACATCCTGATCGTCGGTGCGGAAATCCTTTCCCGCCTCGTGAACTGGCAGGACCGCTCCACCTGCATCCTTTTCGGTGATGGGGCAGGGGCCGCTGTCATCGGAAAGGTCGAAGATGGCTATGGCCTTCTGGCTTCGGATCTTGGCTCAGACGGCAGCCTGGGCAAGATCCTGAATATCCCGGCGAGCGGCGTCGCTGAACCTGTGACCCACCGCGCCATCGACTCGGGCCGCATCTATATCCATATGGAAGGACCGGAGGTATTCAAAGCCGCTGTCCGTCACATGGGTGCGACCACGCTGAAGACGCTGGAAGCCGCTGGCATCACGAAGGAAGATATCAATATGTTCATTGCCCATCAGGCAAATAATCGCATCATTCAGGCGATCGCAAAGCGTCTGGCTCTGCCGGAGGATCATATGTATGTGAATGTCAATCGCTATGGCAATACATCGGCAGCTTCCGTCGGCATTGCGCTTGATGAAGTTGTCCGCGCCGGACGCGTGAAGCATGGTGACTACGTTGTCCTGACTGGCTTCGGCGCCGGTCTTACATGGGGCTGCGATGTCATGAGATGGATGTAAGGCAAGACCTGATTCCGAATAACCAACAATAAACTAGTATTTATATGGAGTGTGACAAGATGAAAACTGCATTTCTGTTCCCTGGACAGGGATCTCAGAAGGTGGGCATGGTACAGGATCTGTTTAAAAACTATGATTCTGTCAAAGCTCTGATCAAAGAAGCGGATGAAACGCTCGGCTTCCCGATTTCCAAAATGATGTTCGAAGGCCCGGACACAGAGCTGATGAAGACCGAATTCACCCAGCCGGCCATTCTGACGGCTAGTGTCGCTGTATGGCAGGTGCTGAAGGAACACGGCCTCACGCCGGATATCGCAGCAGGCCACAGCCTTGGCGAATACTCTGCGCTGGTCGCAGCGGGTGCGATCTCCTTCGCAGATGCCGTGCACACCGTCCATTTGCGTGGCCGCTTCATGCAGGAAGCGGTGCCGCTCGGAGAAGGCGGCATGGCAGCTGTCATCGGTTCCACCCCGGAAACCATCGTGAAGGTCTGCGGCGAAGTCTCCACCGAAGACCTTCCTGTTCAGGCGGTCAATTTCAACTGCCCGGGACAGGTCGTCATCGCGGGTGCTACAGCAGCTGTTGAGAAAGCCTGCGAAGCACTGAAGGAAGCAGGCGCTCGCCGTGCCATCATGCTGAAGGTCAGTGCGCCATTCCATTCCACCCTGATGGAACCGGCAGCTCTTCGACTGAAGGAAGTCCTTGATAAGATCGACATCCATGACACCGCCATCCCGGTCGTAGCCAATGTCAATGCCAAGGAAGAGACCAAAGCGGACGAGATCAGAAAGAATCTGGTCGATCAGGCGGCGCATCCTGTACACTGGGAAGAATCCATCCGGAATATGGTCGCCGGCGGTGTCGATATGACTGTTGAAGCCGGCCCCGGCACGGTTCTTACCGGCTTCATGAAGAAGATCGCCCGCTCCGTACCCTGCCACCATGCAGAAGATGTAGCCACCATCGATGAAGTCGTGGCTGCACTGAAGGGAGAATAATGATGGAAACTATCGAAAAGACTGCTCTCATCACGGGGGCTTCCCGCGGTATTGGCAGAGCCATCGCTCTTACACTGGCTGCGAAGGGCTATGCTGTCGCACTGAACTATGCCGGCAGCCAGGCTGCTGCAGAAGCTGTGAAGGGAGAAATCGAAGCCGCTGGCGGCAAAGCCTTCACCATCCAGGGCGATGTCTCCAAAGCAGAAGATGTGGATCGCATTTTCAAAACGATCAAAGAAGAATTCGGTCAGCTGGACGTCCTTGTGAATAACGCAGGGATCACCCGCGACGGACTTCTCATCCGCATGAAAGAAGAAAGCTGGGATGCCGTACTCTCGACCGACCTCAAGAGTGACTTCCTCACCATCAAAGCCGCTGCGCAGATGATGATGAGAAAGAAAAAAGGCTCCATCATCAATATCGCATCTGTAGTCGGCATCATGGGCAATATCGGCCAGGCCAACTACGCAGCAGCAAAAGCAGGCGTGATCGGTCTCACCAAGGCCTGCGCCAAGGAGCTCGCTGCAAGAAACATCCGTGTCAATGCTGTCGCACCGGGCTTCATCGCGACCGACATGACCGATGCTATTCCGGAAAAGAATAAAGAAGCCATGCTGACAGCCATCCCGCTCGGACGCATGGGTCTTGCCGAAGACGTCGCCAAAGCTGTCTCCTTCCTGGCTTCCGATGATGCAAGTTATATCACCGGACAGGTTTTAAAGGTGGACGGCGGAATGGTTATGTAATATAATCAGTAGGGTACAATACAAGGAGACGTCTGTCTTCTATGAGAAAGGTGGTGAAATGAGTAATGAGCACTTTTGACAGAGTAAAGAAGATCGTTGTTGACCAGCTGGGCGTTAGCGAAGCTGATGTCACCATCGACTCCACTTTCATCGATGACCTCGGCGCTGATTCCCTGGATATCGTTGAACTGATCATGGCATTTGAAGAAGAATTCGACATCGAAATCCCGGATGATGCTGCTGAAAAGATCAAGACCGTAAAGAACGCTGTAGACTATATCGACAGCCAGATGTAATGCGCATTCGCATTTCAACATCATATTGGAAGCCGGAGGGGTATCCCCTCCGGCATGCCATATGACTTCCTTTGGGGGAGAATATTTCAAAAAAGCGAATGACCGTCGTGGTTCGTTTTTTTGAGGTCTTGTCCATGTGTGATGGATTTGAAACAGGCGGAGCCATGCCTTTTCAAGTCCTATAATTTTTACTTAAAAACCTAACGTGTGATAAATAATGTTTAAAAGAAGTTTATAAGAGAGGTGCCCTTTTTATGGAAAGAAGAAGAGTAGTAGTGACTGGCATGGGTGTGGTTTCTCCCGTCGGTATCGGCGTCGATGCATTTTGGAATGCCCTTTTGTCGGGCAAATCCGGTGTAACGCCGATCACAGAATTTGATCCCACGGATTTCCCTGTCAAGATCGCAGGCGAAGTCAAAGATTTCGACCCCGTCAAATATGTGGGGGACAAGAAGACCGTCCGTCATATGGATAGAAATGCTCAGTTTGCTGTCGCTGCAGCAAAAATGGCCGCGCAGGATGCGAAGCTCGATATGAGCGTAGAAGATCCGAACCGCGTCGGCACCATCATCGGTACCGGTATCGGCGGGATCAAGACCATGGAAGAAACCGTAGAACGCATCGAAAAACGCGGTCCGGGAAAGGTGAATCCATTCGCAGTCCCGATGATGATCGCCAACATGGCCTCCGGCATGGTCTCCATCACCTTCGGTCTGCAGGGGCCGGTCCTGACTGACGTCACCGCCTGCGCTTCCGGCAATAATGCCCTTGGCAGAGCGACCCGCATGATCCAGTGGGGCGATGCGGATGTAATGTTTGCCGGCGGTACTGAAGCGGCTGTCGCAAAGACACCGATGGCTGGTTTTGCTGCCATGCATGCGCTCTCTTCCCGTGAATGCCCGCCGGAAGAAGCATCCTGCCCCTTTGATGTCCGTCGTGACGGTTTCGTGCTCGGTGAAGGCAGTGGCGTCCTCATCCTTGAAGAACTGGAACACGCAAAGAAGAGAGGCGCGCACATTTATGCAGAGGTCATCGGCTATGGTACGAATGGCGATGCCTACCATATTACAGCTCCGCGTCCGGGTGGTGAACTCGCAGCTCGCTGCATGAAGAATGCCATCGCGGATGCAGGTATTTCTCCGGAAGATATCGACTACATCAATGCACACGGCACCTCCACCGGTCTCAATGATAAGAATGAGACCAAGGCGATCAAGGAAGTCCTCGGTCAGCATGCCTATGACATCGTCGTGAACTCCACCAAGTCCATGACCGGCCATCTTCTGGGCGCTGCCGGTGCGATCGAAGCTGTCGTCTGCGTACTCTCTATCATGAATAACAAAGTCCATCAGACACTGAACCTTCAGACTCCTGATCCGGAATGTGATCTTCACTACGCGGCGGAAGGCCCGGAAGATCGCAAAGTCGATGTGACCATGTCCAATGCTTTCGGCTTTGGCGGACACAATGCCGTTGTCATTATGAGGCGCTATGAAGAATGAGACATGCTGAAGTGAGAAGAAGAGACCGTATGGCAGAAATTGAAAAGTTTGCTGCGGAAAATGAAATTCCCGTGCAGAATGCACAACTTCTCAATACAGCACTCACCCATACCTCGTATGCGAATGAACATAAAAATGAACTCATTCATGACAATGAACGACTGGAATTCTTAGGGGATGCCATCCTGGATCTGGTCATCGGGGAATACCTTTTTCTGCGTTTCCCCAGCTGGCCGGAAGGGGAGCTGACCCGAGCGAAGGCGAGCGTCGTCTGCAAGCCTTCCTGTGCTGAATGCGCAGCAAAATTCCATGTGGGCGACTACATGCGTCTGGGTCGCGGAGAAGAAATGTCCGGCGGCCGCACCCGTATCTCGATCTTAGGCGATGCCTTCGAAGCTGTTATCGGTGCGATCTATCTCGATAATAACTATGAGGTAGCATCCCGCTTCATCTTGGGGCACATGAAAAAATTCCTCGATCTGATCGATCAGGGAGACTATGACCATGACTACAAGTCTGACCTGCAGGAAATGGTACAGAAGCACGGAGATGTGAATATCTCCTATGTTGTCACCAAGGACGAAGGACCGGCACATGACAAGACCATCTGGATGGAAATCCACATCAATGGCAAAGTCATGGGGGAGAGCGTCGGAAAGAATAAAAAAGAAGCAGCCCAGCGGGCTGCCAAAGAAGCCATCCGAAGGATTCAGCTTGGTGAAACCGTATGATAGAAAACAGGGTTTGCGAAAA
>JAIJLI010000116.1 GCA_022722495.1 Dialister sp.
TTATGGGTCTGCCAGAAAGATCCCTCGGCTGCGCTCGGGATGACGAAACGGGGAGCGGATGGTTTCTCACTCGTTTTCAGATCGCTGCCATCCATCCGCTTCCTTCAGTGTGTCCCTCTTCAACGAGTTCGCAGCGGGGAGGAATGCCCGAAGAACTACGGAGAGCGTTCTTCTCGTATCGTCAGCATTACCCAAGCGGGGAACGCTGCGATACGAGAATACCATCTTCTAAAAAAGGCGGCGAAGCCGCCACCTCACCCCTGAACCCTGAACCCTGAACCCTGAACCCTGAACCCTGAACCAAATGAAAGCATAGTAAAAAGGAGCTGTGAAGAAATGAGGATTCATTTCTTCACAGCTCCTTTTTGTTTGCTATAGGAAGTTTTTATCTGGGTCGTTTTCCGGTCACTTCTTCAAGTATGGCACGACGGCGCTGCCGTGGGGGATGATATTGATGGCGTAGTCTGTCTTGCCTTCGCCTTCGAGCTGCTTCTGGGCGAGCTGCCAGGCTTCTTCGACGGTGGCGACGGGGATCTGGTGGGTCTTTTCGCGGAGGATGTCGAAGTTTTCCGGACGGGTGACGATGTAGACGGTGTGGGTGAGGGCGGTGTTCAGATTTTCAAAGGCGACGAAGAAGGGGATGGTGAAGCAGTCGCGCAGGCCTTTTTCCATATCGACCAGGTTCTTGTACTTGAAGCTGCCGAGGTAGGCGGCGGGTTCCATGATGTCTTCGGCTTCGATCATGGTGATGATGATGCCGCCTTTCTTGGTGGCGATCTCAGCCGTGGAGTAGCACTTGGTTCCCTGATACAGGTTCGTGTCCTTCGGATAGCCGCCGGCGGAGACGATGGTGACGTCGGCCTGCTGCTTCATCGGGACTTTCTGGAGGCGGTAGGTCTCTTTCGTGCCTTCGAGCCATGCTTCGTAGGGGTCGCCGCCGACCATGGAGGAGATGCGGCCTTCTTCATTGATGATGGAGTGGACGAGGAAGCAGGGGTGTACCATGTCGCAGGCTTCCTGCATGTCGCTGGATACGGGATTTCCTTCGATCTTTAAGAGCGTGGCGTCAGGGTTGAGGCCGCTGCCGAGGGTGGCTCCGAGGGCGTGGCAGTGGTTCTGCTGAACGGTGTCGAAGCCGGCAACGCCCGGGAGGATGAGCTTGCGGCCGCCGCCGAAGCCGGCCATGTCGTGGGTGGAGACGGCATTGATGAGGATGACCTTGTCCGCATCTACGACGCGCTTGTCGATCCAGACTTCGGTGCCGAGGGTGGTCTTTCCGAGGTAGGTCTGCTGGGATTTGTCAGTGGAGATGTGCTGGTACATGGTGATGCGGCGGGCGACTTCTTCGCTGACGCAGGTGATGTTCTCTTCGTCGGTGTGGGGGCGGTGGGTGCCTTGCGCAAAGACGATATAGATGTCCTTGTCGGGGATGCCGGCGAGGTTTAGTTCGTCTACGACGTAGATCAGAAATTCGGAGGCGCGGTTCCAGGCGCGGGTGATGTCGGCGACGACGAGGCAGACTTTGTCGCCGCTCTTTACGACTTCCTTCAGCGGGGCGCTGCCGATCGGGCTTCGCATAGCAGCAAGGGTCGCTTCTTTGACATCGCAGGCGGGGGTCGGGACGCCTTCCAAGATGTCAGAAATATGGTCTTCCGGCAGCATGACGGACTGCATGCCGCGGCCGAATGCGAGTTTGAATTCTTTCATGGATGAGATCCTCCTTGGTGGTATGGAAATGGGTATGTCGTCTCATTATAGCATGAATGGGGAGAGGGAATTAGAAATGAGAAATTAGAAATGAGAAATGGTGGTGGCGGCTGCGCCGAGATCGATGGCTCAGGTCGCAGCTGTTCTGGCATTCGTTATCTCACATACGACGTTTCTCGCCACTCAGGATGACGAAACGGGGCGATGCCCGAAGGATGACAGAGAATGTTCTTCTTGTATCGTTAGCCTTCCCCTGGAGGGGAAGGTGCCCCGGAGGGGCGGATAGGGTACAGGCGGGATGAAAGACAGATGGGATAAAATCCCCTAATCCCTAGCTACCAGTTACTAGTCACAAATCACCAGTCCCTTATGGCTCTCATCTCACGCCGGGGAAGCTGTCGACGAACTGGATGCGGATATCGAGGAAGCTGTCGACGTACTCGATGGTGAATAGTCCGATGCTATCGATATTCCAACACTTTCATGCAATACCGCTACGTAGCCCCCTCACCCCTTCGGGGAGTTCCCCCGATGGGGAGCCAAGAACGTTCTGCTGCTTAACTTAATAGCATTACCCTTGCGGGAAAGGCGCCCCGAAGGGGCGGATAGGGCATTGGCGGCAGGCAAGAGAGAGGGTAAAGTCTCCTGATCATCGGGCCCCAGTCCATAGCTATCCCCATCGTATGCCTGAAAGGTGCGGTCTGTCAATGGCGGTTATGTCATCTTTCTTTTTTTACATTTTCTATTTCCAAACGATTTCCTTCCATGATATAATACGAATTACACACTTCATAGGAAGGTCCGAAGTCGGGCGAGGCAGTTAGCGCTGTTTTCGCTCGGCTTTTTTTGTAGGAGAGAAGGAATGGGCATGAAAAAATGGAGAGACCTACCAGAGGCGCAGGGGTTGTATGACCCCAGACATGAACATGATGCTTGTGGGATCGGCTTTGTGGCAAATATCCGCGGCGAGCGCTCGTATGGTATTGTCGATGATGCATTGAAGATCCTGGAGAATCTGAAGCACAGAGGCGGCGAGGGCGCAGACCATAAGAGCGGGGATGGCGCGGGGATCCTGACGCAGATCCCGCATGATTTCTTTCATCGCGAGTGCGAGGTGCTGGGTTTTTCGCTTCCGCCGGAGGGTGAGTATGGTGTCGGCATGATCTTTGCGCACCGCTATGAGGATTTCCGCAAGGAGCAGATGAGGGTCTTCGAGGAGATCGTGAAGGAGGAAGGACAGACGGTCCTTGGCTGGCGTGAGGTGCCGATCGATGAGAGCATCATCGGTGAGGCGGCGCGTTCGATCCGTCCGCGTTTTCTGCAGGTCTTCATCGGCAGGAATCCATCGCTTCGGGATCAGATGGATTTCGAGCGCAAGCTCTACATCATCCGGCGGCTCGCGGAGAAGAAGATCATTCCGCTCTCGGAAGGCATGGGGACGGATTTCTATATTGCCAGCCTGTCCTCGCGCACGATCGTGTACAAGGGGATGCTGACGAGTGAGCAGCTGCGCCATTTCTATCTGGATCTGTCGGATCTGGACTATAAGACGGCGATGGCGATGGTGCATTCGCGTTTTTCGACGAATACATTCCCGAGCTGGGCGCGCGCTCATCCGAACCGCTACATCGTCCACAATGGGGAGATCAATACGATCAAGGGGAATATCAACTGGCTGAATGCGCGTGAGAGCAAGTCCCGCCCGTCGAACGATCCGGAGCTGGTGAAGGCTTTCCCTGTCGTCGATGACACGGGGAGCGACTCGGCGATGTTTGATAACTGCCTGGAGTACATCCACATGGCGGGGCATTCGCTGGCTCATGCGATGATGGTCATGATGCCGGAGCCGTGGGAGAAGGATCCGGCGATGGATGAGGAGAAGAAGGCATTCTACCGGTATCACAATTTCATGATGGAGCCATGGGACGGCCCGGCGGCGATGTGCTTCTGCGATGGCGTCGCCATCGGCGGGATGCTGGATCGCAATGGTCTGCGTCCGGCGCGCTACTATGTCATGAAGGATGACCGTGTCATCCTGTCTTCGGAAGTGGGGGCGGTGCCGGTCGATCAGGAGAATGTACTATACAAAGGACGCCTCGAACCGGGCAAGCTCTTCCTCATCGATACGGCGCAGCAGCGCATCATCAGTGATGAGGAGATCAAGCACACCATGGCGAAGGCGCATCCCTATGCGAAGTGGTGCGAGGAGCATCTGCTCGATCTGAAGGATCTGGCGAAGGAGGAGAAGGAGCCGGAAGTGCCGGAGGATCTCCTTCTCGAGCAGAAGAATTTCGGCTATACGGTCGAGGATCTGCGCGATATCCTGACGCCGATGGCGGAGAACGGCAAGGAGCCGATCGGCGCTATGGGGATGGACTCGCCGCTCGCTGTCCTGTCGGAAGCGCCGCAGCTGCTCTACGACTATTTCCAGCAGAATTTCGCACAGGTCACGAATCCGCCGATCGACGGTGTTCGTGAAAGGATCGTGACCTCGTCCTCGGTCGTGATCGGCAATATGGCCAATATCATGGATCCGGATGAGAAGGGGACGGCGGCGCTCTTCATCGACCGTCCGCTCATCACGAATGAGGAAATGGAAGTCATTAAGCATCTCAAAAGCAGCCAGCTGAAGCCGGTCGTGCTTTCGCTGCTCTATCCGGCAGCCGGCGGCGGCCGCGCGATGGAGAAGGCGCTCCATGACCTTTTCGCAGCGGCGCTTGCTGCGGTGAGGGATGGGAAGAATATCCTGATCCTCTCTGACCGTGGTGTCGATAAGGATCACATGGCGATCCCGGTGCTTCTCGCTTCGGCGGGGCTGCACAATGATCTCATCCGTGAGAAGGTGCGTCCGGATGTCGGTATCATTCTGGAGTCGGGCGAGCCGCGTGAGATCCATCATTTCGCCGCGCTGATCGGTTTCGGCGTGACGGCGATCAATCCGTATCTGGCACTGGAGACGGTGAAGGATCTCGCGGACAAGAACCGCCTGCACGGCAAGAGCGCGAAGGAAGCGCTCGCAAACTACCTCACGGCAGCGGTGAACGGCATCCTGGGCGTCATGAGCAAGATGGGGATCTCCACCGTCAAGAGCTACCACGGCGCGCAGATCTTCGAAGCTGTCGGCATCGGCAAGGAGGTGGCGGAGAAATATTTCGGCGGCATCACCTCTCCGATCGGAGGCATCGGCTTGAAGGAGATCGCCAAGGAAGCCGAGATGCGCCACGAGGCGGCGTACGAGGGAACCAAGGGACTCTCCTCCGGCGATGTCTATATGTATCACCGGAATGGCGACGAACCGCACATCCTGACTCCGGAGGCCATCCGCCTTCTGCAGCGGGCATGCCGCACGGGAAGCTATGAGGTCTACAAAGAATTTGCGAAGGTGGTCAATGAGCCGCTCATCCGTCTTCGTGACCTTCTGGAATTCAATTACCCTGCCGGATGCAGCATCCCGATCGAAGAGGTCGAGAGCGTGGACTCCATCGTGCATCATTTCCGTACCGGTGCGATGAGTTATGGCGCACTCAGCAAGGAAGCCCATGAGTGTACCGCGAAAGCCATGAATGCCCTCGGCAGCCGCAGCAATACCGGTGAAGGCGGCGAGGACACCGAGCGTTTCGCGCTGCTTCCTGACGGTTCTTCGGTCAATGACGAGATCAAGCAGGTATCGACAGCACGATTCGGCGTCACGGGGAATTACCTCGTCCACGGCAAAGAGATCCAGATCAAGTGCGCGCAGGGAGCCAAGCCCGGCGAAGGCGGACATCTTCCGGGCAGCAAGGTCGATCCGGCCATCGGCAAGACACGCCACTCCACCCCGGGCGTAGCCCTGATCTCGCCGCCGCCGCACCATGATGTCTACTCCATCGAAGACCTGGCAGAGCTTGTCTTCGACCTGAAGAATGCCAACCACAAGGCGGAGATCAATGTCAAGCTCACCGCCGGTGCCGGTGTCGGCACCATTGCGGCCGGTGTCGTCAAGGCGAAAGCCGACGGTGTCACCATCAGCGGCTGCGATGGCGGCACGGGGGCATCGCCCAGGACCAGCATGCGCCATGCGGGACTTCCATGGGAGCTTGGACTTTCCGAAGCGCAGCAAGTCCTCCTCCTGAATCAGCTCCGCGACCGCGTGAAGCTCGAAACGGACGGCAAGCTCCTGACCGGCCGGGATGCGGCCATCGCCTGCCTCTTGGGCGCAGAGCTCTTCAGCTTCTGCACCGGGCCGCTCATCGCGATCGGCTGCCAGATGTTCCGCGTCTGCAACAAAAATACCTGCCCCTTCGGTATCTGCACGCAGGATGAGAAGCTCAGGAAACGCTTCGCCGGCAAGCCCGAGTATGTGATGAACTACATGCGTTTCGTCGCAGAAGACCTGCGTGAGATCATGGCACACCTCGGCTTCCACAAGCTCGAAGACATGGTGGGCCGAAGCGACCGCCTGAAGCAGAAGAGCTTCACCGGCAGCAAGAAGGCAGATACCCTCTCCCTCGATGCCCTGCTCTTCCGTCCGTATACAGACATCACCGTCGGCCACCATTTCATGAAGGCACAGGATCATGAGATCGAAAAGACCCTCGATATGGCCAAGCTCGTCCGCATGTGCAAGCCGGCTCTCGACGAGCAGAAGCGCGTCATCGCAAAGCTCTTCATCAAGAACACCGACCGCGTCACCGGCACCATCCTTGGCAGCGAGATCTCCCGCCGCTACGGCGATGAAGGACTGCCCGAAGACACCATATCCCTCTCCTTCGTCGGCTCTGCGGGACAGAGCTTCGGCGCCTTCATCCCGAAGGGCCTGACGCTCACCCTGGAAGGCGATGCGAATGACTACGTCGGCAAGGGCCTTTCCGGCGGCAAGATCATCATTTATCCGCCGAGAGAAGCCACCTTCCGTGCAGAAGACAATGTCATCATCGGAAACGTCGCCTTCTTCGGCGCGACAAGCGGGGAAGCCTTCGTCTCCGGCAAAGCCGGGGAACGCTTCTGCGTCAGAAACAGCGGTGCGACCGTCGTCGTCGAAGGCATCGGCAACCACGGCTGCGAATACATGACCGGCGGCAAGGTCATCATCCT
>JAIJLI010000117.1 GCA_022722495.1 Dialister sp.
ACTACACTCCTGCCAAGAACCAGGGTGTAAGTATGGTGCAGTGCCCTTACTTCACCACAACCGTTTATGATCTCGATGAGCCAATGACGCTGGATTATTCAGATTTGGACAGCTTCGTGATTCTGATTGGCTTGAAGGGTGAGTCTAAGATTACCGACAACGAGGGTAACGAGATTACGCTCCAGGGCGGCGAAAGCATCGTTGTTCCTGCCAGCACCAAGACATTGAAGATAGAAGGAACCTTGAAGTTCCTGGAGACATACGTATAAGAATACTGCCACAAACGTATCAAGCTTTTAAAGCATACGTATCAAGTATTCTAAACAAGTATAAGAAGTCGGTCGAAGAATTAACATATGTCGTTGACTATATTGCCTTCTTCAGCCGCACAACACCTGTTGGACAGTTAAAATCATTCTATTCTAGAAAATTTAACTTAAAGCAAATAAGGGGAAATCTATCTATCACAGTCTTAGAAGATAAGATTAAGTATCATAATGCAAAAAAGATGGAAAGAAAGAAAGATATTGAACTCCTATTTAGGCAACATTACCGTCCGCTATGCCTTTTTGCACTCCACCTTATAAATGATGTGGCAAGTGCAGAAGACATTGTCATGGATTGTTACCTAAAACTTTGGACAAAATGGAAAGAAGAGGAAATTAAAAATCCAAAAAGTTATTTATATATAGCTGTACGCAATGCTTGCTACGACCACAACCAGGCAATTAATAACAATACAAATGTGTCTATAGAAAATGAAGCGAAAGCCATAGAGCATCTGCTGTCAGACGATTTATTGCTTGCAGAAGAGCAAGCCTGTATTGAAGCAAAAGTATGGACAGCCCTCGACTCCTTACCTCCCAAATGCCGTGAAATCTTCCTCATGAGCAAGAGAGATGGCATGTCTTACATTGAAATAGCAACAGAATTACAACTCTCCGTCAAGACTGTCGAGGCACAAATAACCAAAGCATACAAACGCTTGCGAAAATACGCACAAAGATTTTATCATTTCCTGCTTAGTTTTTTCTAAATGCAATAAGGGTATTCTTAAAAATGCAGTCTTAGAGATAGACATTCCAATAGAAAAGATATGAAACAGATAGAAAACGAACATATAGACTTTGTGGTGAAATATTATCAAGAAGGCAAGTTGGACACCAAGCAAGCCATTGAGCATTTTCATCACTTAACCCAAGCACCAGTCAAGCGTTTGCACCTCAACAAGCGCATCATGTCTATGGCCGCTACACTCGCCATATTCATCGCTCTGTCTCTTACCTTATTATATATAAGAGGCAACAAAGCCCAAGAAACGACTGTAGCATCCACCAACTTGCCCATGACATGCCTACTGAAGGACGGTAGCAAAATCATCCTGGCACCACACTCTACCCTCATTTACAACGAGGATGAGCTAAAAAAAGGAAATCGCCAACTCACCTTGCAAGGAAAAGCATATTTCCTAGTACATCATGACAAGCTCCATCCCTGCATTATCCATACCCAACTGGGAAATGTAAAAATCCTTGGTACGATTTTCCAAATTGATGTCAAGCAAGAAGCAACAGAAGTTTACGTAGAGAACGGAAAAGTTTGCTTTTACAACAGCAAGCCTAGCCTCGGTCTAATCCTGACCAAGGGAAAGGGAGGAAAGCTAACCAAGAATAGCGAAAAGCCATCGGCTTACGAAGCATCAGCCAACTCTACTTCATGGGCTACCGGAGTATTCCACTTCAACCATACTCCCGTAAAAGAAGCATTGAGAGAGATGTCTGAATACTGCAATGAGACTCTCTCTACAGAAGCCAATGATAAATATCTTTCAGGAGATATTGAGATACGAAATGCAGAGGATGCAAAGGACATTGTGGAAAGAATTCTCGGCATCCAAATCGATATAGAGAGCAAGAATCATTAATGATAAAATAAAAGTAACAATAACAATGTTTGCAAGACTCATATTTCTAGCCATCGTCTTGACCGTATATGCTCCAGTATATAGTCAAGACACATCTATCGGACAAAGAATAAAAGAACTGAAAAAGACGCAGAAACTACATGTTGTCTTCGACAGCAAACTGAATCTAAAAGCTCCTGCCAATAGCGTGAAATGGGAGCAGAAGGGCAACAACATCTTTCTAATCCCAAAGGAAAAAGATACGCCAAAGGAAAAGACAAACTTACCAACTGGCAAAAAGAAAAAGCAAAAAAACAAGCACACCATCAGTGGTTATGTAAAAGATGAAAATGAAGAGCCACTCATTAATGCCACCATTTTCGATGAAAACACCCAAATGGCGACAATGACCAATGAGCACGGATTCTTTTCGCTTACCCTGCCAGAAGGAAAGCACCATATTGAGGTGAGTTTTCTAGGATTGAGCAAAGTACACAAGAATTTGAACCTCATCAGCGATTTAAAGCTTCAATTCCACATGTATGAAGACAACACGCTAGACGAAGTGGTAGTCTGTGCCGACCTGAACTCCCCTCTCCTCAATACCCAAATGGGCAAAAGAACCTTTACACACGACGATTTGTACAAGGGGTTCTCATTTATGAGTTCCCCGGATGTCATCAAACTGTTGCAGCAAGTTTCGGGCACAGCCCCAGGCATAGAGCTTGCATCGGGTCTATATGTTCATGGCGGCAATGGAGACGAGAATCTGTTTTTGCTCGATGACTCTCCGTTATACCAAATCAATCATTCCATGGGCTTATTTTCTTCCTTCAATACAGACGTGGTAAAAAACGTAGACTTCTATAAGGGTGGATTTCCTGCCAGATTCAATGGCCGCCTATCTTCCATCACAGACGTAAGAACCATAGACGGAAATCCGAAGAAGATACATGGCTCGCTGTCCATAGGAGTATTAGATGGAAAAATCAATATCGAAGGTCCTCTTGTTAAAGACAAGACAACATTTGCCTTTGGTATTCGTAGGTCTTGGTTCGACTTTGCGACACGTCCTGTCTTCGCCATCATCAACCACAATAAGCGCAACAAGTTCACGATGAACTACTTGTTCTATGACCTCAACGCCAAGGTTACCCACCATCTGTCAGATAACGACAAACTCTATATAAGTTTATACTCCGGACTGGATAAATACAACACTTGCGACAAGGAGAAATACGACGAAGATTTTTCCGAAACCGACAACGACTTCAAATGGGGCAACATAAACATCGCCTTGGGATGGAACAAGCAAATCAGCCCCAAGCAATACTTCAACCTTATAGGCACATTCACCCATAATCATACCCTGCAAGAATATACAGACAAAGAAGAAACCGAAATTTCAAAATCTGTGGCAGAATACACGAGTATGATGAAACAAAACAGCCAATCAAGCATATACGATCTAAGTATCAAAGCTGACTGGGAATATCATCCAAATACACGCCACAAACTCAATATAGGTGGAAACTATACCACCCATAATTTTGTGACCAAGACACACCAAACCTTAGCCTACAAAAACTATCTGGAAGAAACTGGTGACACCATGGTGGTAAGAGGCAAGAGTACTCGAAACTCTCATGAAGTAATGATGTTTGCAGAAGACGAATGGCACATCAACCCAAAATGGAATGGCAACATCGGACTCAACATATCGAGTTTCTTTGTCGATGGAAAGAGCTATCTTCGGGCAGACCCAAGACTTGCCTTCAAATACCAAGTGAACAACGGTCTGTCACTCAAGATGTCATACACCAAGATGTCACAATATGTACATCGCATCACTAGCACCTATCTGGACATGCCTACCGATTACTGGGTTCCCACGACTAAGCACATTCTGCCAGCTTACTCAACCCAGATTGCATTCGGCGCATACTCCCAGTTTAGCCCTAAATGGCTTGTTAGCATAGAGAGCTTTTATAAGAAATCAAGTCATCTCTTACTGTACCAAAGCTACATGGGCTTAATGCCACCAGCCACCCGATGGGAACAAGATGTGTTGAGCGGAAAGGGAAAGGCCTACGGCATAGAAATAGATGCCCAGTATAAGAGCAAGAATATTTCATGGGCTGGAGCCTATACCCTGTCGTGGTCTAAACGCCTTTTCGAAGGAATAGCCGACTACTGGTTCAGAGACAAGTTTGACAACAGACACAAGATAAGCTTATCTTTCTTTTACAAGATTAACAAAAAGATAGACTTAAATGCCAATTGGCTATACCATTCCGGCAACAGGATTTCGCTTCCTGCAAGCACCATCGTCTTGCCCAACATGCCTGGCTCTCCTCCGTCGTACGATACCACCTATCGCTTCACATCACCCAACAATGCGGCATTGCCAGCATATCATCGGCTAGACCTGGGGGCAAACTTCCATCACAAGAACGCCAAGGGAAGAGAAAGAATATGGAATGTAAGCATCTACAATGCATATTGCCATCTCAACACGATGTATGTGGATGTAAGGCAAGACAATAAAGGAAAATTCCGTGCCTCCTGCAAAGGATACATTCCAATCATCCCATCGGTAAGTTACACATGGAAATTCTAACAACATCACACAAAGAGAAAATGAGAAATATCATTCAAATCGTTTTTGTTTACATCTTGGCTTGGGCACTCAGCTCATGCCAAGACCATTTCGACATCAACCAACTGGAAGGCAAGCAGCAACTGCTCGTATATTGCTTTCCATCAGATATCGACTCCACCGACATACAGGTATCCGCCACTATGCCATTCTCCAACATCTATGAAATGCCCAAGGGCATCAACATCCATTGCTACGTAAACGGCAAGGAAGAAACAACCCGCTACCTCCGGAACGACGATTCCGACGAATGGAACAAATTCATCTATCGTCTTTCCGTCATCCCAAAGGAAGGAGACGAAATCAAAATTGTAGTGGAAACCGAAAACCTTGGCTCTGCATCTTGTTCCACAACAATTCCTTCCTCTCCCACCATCGACTCCATTTCGGCAAGACCCATCCAAATAGATGGAGACAAATACCAACAAATCTGTATAAACATGAAGAATTTCAAAAGAGAAAAAAGCTATTATGCAGTAAAAGTTTATGGAAGTTGGGACAAAAAGAACTGGGGATTATGTGATATCAATACCTATTCGGAGCCTCTTCTCAACAATTACATCATGGGGATTCCTGCCTTCAATGAAGACAGAAACTTTTATGATGGATTCTATATCTTCGAAAACTCCAGTATTCTGAACGACTCTGCCTACACGCTTCACCTCAACATAGAGGAGAATAGAGGTTACTATAAGGTGCTGCTCTATCACATCAGCGAGCCGATGTATGCATTTTTCAAGACCATCAATGACCAAACCAACAATGAGTTTGGCAAGTATGGTCTGTCATTCATCCACCCAACCTACTCTAACATCAAAAATGGTTGTGGTGTAATGGCAGGATATACCATCGATGCAAAAATACACGAGATAAAAGAAAATTATGAAGAATAGAGTAAGGGGATTTGTGGAATTAATAGTCTTATCTATGAATATAAACAAAATTAATAACGTTTTAAAGACATGTATAACATGAAAAAGTTCAAATTTCTAATCTTGATGCTATGCTCTATCATGAGTTTTGCATCTTGCTCAGACTCTGATGAGTACAGTGCAGAGCAAAAAACAAAAGAATCAAGTCAGGACTTGATTGAAAAAGTTGCCATCAACTTTGCCAAAAATGTAAACAACAATGATGATACAAGAAGCACAAACAATGCTAACATTGCTATTGCTCAAAAAGATTCGTTAATTCTGAATGGCTTAACTAGAGGCGCAGATGGAGAAGCAACGAAAATCTATGCGGTATCTATGACTGGTAACAACGGAAGTATCATAATTGCTCAACAAGGAGATGACGTTCGTCCTTTGGTTTACTTTCCTAATGAGCAATCAATAGACTTGAATAAGCTCTACAACGACAATTACGACGAAAGCGATATTTCATATCTCGCCCAAGGAGTTACCTATAACTACACTGAGGATGGCATATTAATACCTTCCGACAAGGCTAGCAATGCAAAGATTGTCGAGCGTTTGGAGCCTAAATGCAAGGTATATTGGAACCAGAGATGTCCATATAATAAATATTGTTTCACCTCAAAAAACGAGCAAGCTTTGGCTGGTTGTGTTGCTATAGCCGGTGCTCAAGCTTTAACCGTATTAAGACCATCTGTTCCGGAAATTACTTCATGGGATGAAGTGATAAAAGAATATCCAACAACTAAAGCGCAAGATGAGATTGCTAAATTAGTTTCTAGAATTGGAAAGGATGCTGGGATGAAATATGGCACAGGAAGTTCTGGAACTAGTACATCAAAGTTATCTCCTATTTTTGCTAAATATGGAATTAAAGACTATGATGCAGGTCGAGCTGTCGATGTTTTAAAAACCATGCATGGAGTTATTGTTGTTTCCGGCTATAGAGCTCGTCATGGTTGGGGCCCTACTAAGCATTATGTGGACGGTCATGCTTTATTGGCAGATGGATACATACGCTTTTCAGGAGACAAATACTACTATTTTCATGTAAACTATGGTTGGGGGGAAGGATATAAGGACCAAAAAGTTGCCTATTTATTAACATCAAATAAAAACTGGGACAAAGAGCATGCCAATGACATTTATGGCATGTGCTTCCCTAAAGAAATAAAATATTACACTTATGCTTATGAAAGAGAAAAGAATTGGTAACTGTTTTGCATTTTACAGTCTTTTATTAACAACTTTATTCTGCATCATTGTAATCTTTGCAACTAGTTGCAAA
>JAIJLI010000118.1 GCA_022722495.1 Dialister sp.
TTTTGACTGTGATTCCCGTCATTTCTTCTCGATTTTCCATAGCTGATGCACTCTCCCCTTGGTAATCCGACGATTTTCTTAGGTTTTATCGGCTTTATAGTAAATACAAAATGTATGAAATTAACAAAAATATAAGCACAATATCTTGTGCCGGAACTATAATACAACAAATCGAGAGAAAAGGGAATAGGGAAAATATTTTCGAAGCAAAGATCTCTCTTCCAAGAAAGTGAGAGAAACCGCCAAAAAGTGAGAAAACAACGGATTTGCTGCTGTATGAGAAATTTATGAGAGGCAGTATAAATCCTTTCTATGAGGGAGTATCAAGAAAATGTGGCTTGCTTTTTATGGAGAAGTGTATAATGAGAGGAAACGGATCCATTGCTCCTTTTGCTTTACTGCGAATCGTCACAGGAGAGGGGCATCCTCTTGGGTGCCATTCTTTCTCGGCAGGGAAAAGGGCGGATCCGCATCCGATGCCTGCATGCTACGATCGGAGTCATTCATTTCCACCTGCTTATTTCCAAGGAGTATCCACTCGTGCTTTTCAAAGAAAATCCCTTCTACCTGCTCTCCGTTCATAGTACGGACGGGGCGGCGGCGATCGATGCCGCGCTCTCTCACCAGCGAAAACTGCTTCCTCTCGAGGCGGAAGGTGCGTCGAGCGAGGCGGCGCACTGGCTTCTCCGAATGGAGCATCGCAGCGAAGCAGAATATTTCTGGCCTTCAGGGCTTCCCCGAAGGGATGCCTTTCTTCTTGCAGAAGGCGGCGAAAGTGACTGCGCTCTTTCGCCGCGCCTTCGCCTGCTCCGTTTTTTGAATGCGCTTTCAGAGGATACGCTCAGGCTGGAGGCGCTGCTTTCCGCAGAAGAAGATTTCCTTGCGCTGTCCCCGCTGGAGGCACTGAAGGACATCCAGAGGGACCGCCGGATCGCCGGATTTCCTGCCTTCAAGGAACCATGGGTGATCGAAGGATACCAGCAGGCGCTGATCCTGGAGATCGGAAGCGGTGCCATCGCTGCTTCCCGCCGGCTGCCTGAAGAAGAGCGAAGGCGCCTGCTCATCGCCTTGGTGAAACAGGGACGGCGAGGAATGCTCTGCACCCAGCTTCTTTCTGCCTATGAAAGAGATGTGGAAAAGGAACGCGCGCAGCTGGAAAATGATATCGCCTACGCGCTCATGATCAGTCAGAAACATCCGCAGCAGGGACGGTCGCTCCTTGCAGAGAAGAGTCGCCGCTACCTGTCTTTGTCGATGCCGCTCTATGCGATGAGCGGCTGCTGGGTACTCCGCCCCGTCTTTTCCAGCATTCGAAATCGCGCGATCGATCTGTCGGAGCGCCTTGGACAGGAGACGGGCAAGCGCTGGTTCTCTCTCTTGGAAGAGCTCTTTGCCTTCGTACCGGTCTTTGCAAAGGAGATCAGGGAAGATCAGGTGCGCCTTTCCTGCGGAGAGAAGCTCCCCCGCGGGAAAGAGGAGATATCCCCAAAGGACAGACTGGAAATACCGCGTCACATATCGGAAATCCCTCACGTGAAGATGGAAAAGGGGAATCGCCGCTGGGGGACTGTGGTGGTCATAGCGCTCGCACTGGCGTTCCTGCTCTTTGGGCGGTAACAGGACATGGGCTAAGTTTGAAAGCAGGGATGAGCAGCTATGGATTAGGAATTGGGGATTAGGGGTGTAAAGTGACTGGTGACTAAGAATCAGTCTAAAAGACTGCGAGACCAGGAGACTAGGAGACATCAGATTTCCCTGCATCGTCATTTCGAGCGAAGCGAGAAATCTTTGCCATTCGCGGCGAGGGGCTCACGCTTTCCCCGCATGTGCCGCGCTGTTCCGCTTTCCTTATACATACTCGCGGAGAAACCGCCACGCGAGCAATGAGCCCTAGTTACCAGTCCACGCACTCCACTTTTCGCCCTCCTTCCTTTGGAAGGAGGTGCCCCGAAGGGGCGGAGGTTGGCTCTCGAAGCGGTATTTTCACATGCGGGGATGCCAAGCCCGTCTCGCTTCGCTCGCCCCTCTTCCAGAGGAAGGGGCGAGAATGATTCTTAATCGGGCATCGCTTCATATATATTTGCGGCGAAGCCGCCACGTTCATTCCTAATTCCTCATTCAAGCGGGGGGTTCAGCCAGAATCAAAGGACGACCCGCCCCAGGAACAAACCCTCATTTTTTTCTTCCGTTTCTGCTATAATAAAACAATCCTTCGGACTTTCACTCCGATGAGATTTTCTGGGGATACCCCCGGGATGATGGTTTGGGGAAAACAGTGATCGAAAGTCTTCTGTATGACGACAGCCTCACCGGTCGTAAGAGCGCTCTGGGCTTGGGAATATCCTGCGCCTTGGCTTTCCGGCGATCTCGGATCGCTTCTTGCCGCCTTTTTAAACCGGCCTCGCTGCAACGGTTGAACTTCCGATGCGACTGCTTCTCCCGCAGAAAGGATACCTATTTTTATGACAGAAAAGAAAAAAGTCGTCGTCGCCATGTCCGGCGGCGTCGACAGCACACTCACCGCCAAGCTCCTTCTGGAAGCGGGCTACGAAGTCTCTGGTGCGACCATGCACCAGTTCGACGGGCAGGAGAAGGAGATCGAAGGCGCGAGAGCCATGGCTGATTTCATCGGCATCCCCTTTCAGGTCGTCGATGTCAGAGAGGCTTACCAGAAATTCGTCCTCCGCTACTTCATTGACGCTTATGCCAAAGGCATGACGCCGAATCCCTGCATGATGTGCGACTTCAAGGTGAAATTTGGCCTCTTCTATGACGAAGTCAGGAAACACTTCAACGCACCGTATTTTGCAACGGGTCACTATGCGAGGATCCTCTTCCATCCAGAGCGGCAAAAATACGAAGTCCATAAAGGCATCGACATGGGCAAGGACCAGTCGTACATGATGTACCACCTCACGCAGGACCAGCTCGCGCATATCATTTTCCCGCTAGGGCGCACCTTCAAGAAAGACACCCGCCGGATCTCTAAAGAAAAAGGACTTCCCACCTACAACAAAGCCGAGTCACAAGATATCTGCTTTTTGACCAGTGAGACATCCTACGTCGAATTTCTTAAGAACCATGCACCGGAAGCCTTCTCCGAGGGCGATATCGTAGACACCAAAGGCCGCGTCCTCGGTCGCCACCGCGGCATCCCTTACTACACCATCGGACAGCGAAAGGGCCTCGGTATCGCAGCGAGGACTCCGCTCTATGTCGTCGCTTTAAAGCCTGAGAGATCGCAAGTCATCGTCGGCACGAATGACGAGCTCTTCCGCACCCGCCTTCTGGCGGACGAGCTCCACTTTACAGATGGCGAAGCGCCCGGAGAGGAATTTTCCTGCCAGGCCAAGATCCGCTACGGCATCCGCGTCCATGACTGCACCGTGACGCTCGAAAGAAACGGCCGCGCTGTCGTGAAATTCAAAGAACCCCAGCGTGCCATCACCAGCGGCCAGTCCGTCGTCTTCTACGACGGTGACAGGCTCATCGGCGGGGGAACGATCATGAGGGGACTGTAAATAAAGTAAAAAGCGCTGTACTCACATATGGAGCACAGCGCTTTTTTGATGGGTTTAAGGGTTCAAGGTTCAAGGGTGTGGTGCGGCGCAAAAAATATGAAGGCGCTGCTTTTGGAAATAGGCTGTCTCTCGTATCGTCATCCCGACCGAAGTGGAGGGATCTTTCTTGCACCTTGGTAAGCAGCAAGTACAAGACCGCAGAAAAACGCAGCACCAAGACGGCATTTATGGAATAGCGCATACGTGCTGATTTACGCAGCGCAGTAGAGATCCCTCGGCTACGCTCGGGATGACGATACGTTAATTTCAGCCCTACTCAAAATATCACGAGGTCAACCTCCGCCCTTCGGGCATCGCCCTATGTATACTCCGCGGCGCTTCATTATTTTTATGTGCCGCACCACCATTCCTAATTCCTCATTCGAGCAGATCTTTCATCCCCAATCAAGGGACAGCACGTCCCCGGGGCTCCCTATATTCTATTTCCCCTTAAATTCCGCAGGGCGTTTTTCAAGGAACGCTGTGATGCCTTCCTTGAAATCCTCCGAAGACGAGCATTCGCCGAGGTAGACAGACTCTGCCTTCATATATTCCTCAAAGCCCTTGTACATGCTTTCGAACATCAATTTCTTCATATTTCTATAGGCGAGCGTCGGGCCCTTCGTCAGCTTTTCTGCAAACGCATAGACCGTCGGCAGGAGCTCCTCCTTCGTCGTGACAGCTTTCACGAGGCCGATGTCATAGGCCTCCTTGGCCGCTACGATGCGTCCCGTGACGAACATGTCGAAGGCGCGGTGTGTACCGATCATGCGCGGGAGCGTGTACACGCCGCCCGTATCCGGACAGAGACCGATGCCGACAAAGGCCTGCAGGAACTTTGCATTGTCTGCGGCATAGATGAAGTCACAGGCAAAGGCCAGATTTGCCGCCCCGCCCGCACACGCACCGGCGACCGCACAGATCACGATCTTCGACATCTTCTTCATGTACAGCACGATCTCCGACAGCTTGCCTGCCAGAGGTCCCATGGACTCCTTCGCAAAATCCGGCTCATCGCAGTGCGCCTTCATGAAGCGGATATCGCCGCCCCCGCTGAATGCACGCCCGGCGCCTGCAAGCACGATGACCTTCACCGCTTGATCCGCTTCTGCTTCATGCAGTGCGCTTTCCACCTCGAGCGACATATTCATGTCGAGGGCATTCAGCGTCGGTGCGTAGTCCAGCGTGATGGTCGCGATGGATCTCTCTACCGTGTAGTGAATCATTTTGTAATCCATGGGAATACCTCCTTCTTGAGTCAGTGTTTCCTTAGCAGTCTGTGTCTATATTATACATCTTTTGAGGAAAATGAGAAATTGCAGATCGCGCTTTTGCGTTATTGGCTTCTATTTCTTCCACGGCAAAAAGAAAAGTCATTGGCGCAAAAGGGAAGGGCTTCCTTGGGAATGGATCTGGGGGAGAGTGCAGTCCGCCATTCGCGGAGAGGGAGACTCTAAAAAGAGAAATGGTCATCCCGTGCTCCTTTTTCTGTTTGAATACCATAAATGCATAGCAATCCCAATCTTTCATGCATAACCTGTATTTTGATAGACTCAATGCATGGTGTATACTATAAATCATCGAATCATCCAAAATAAGCATACAACAAAAATGGAGGAAATGATTTATGGAAATGCTATTGGGGTTTATTGTCCTTCTCGGGTGTCTCTTCCTGGGAATTAAGCACGGGGGGATCGGGCTTGCGGTCATCAGCGGCATCGGTCTTACGCTGTACACGTTTGTTTTCCACTACAAGCCGGGCACGCCGCCGATCGGCGTCATGCTGACCATTCTGGCGGTCGTCACCTGCGCGGGCTTCCTGCAGACGTCCGGCGGGCTGACGGTCATGCTGAAGTATGCGGAAAAATTCCTGCGCAACAATCCGAAGCACATCACGATCCTGGCTCCGGTGACGACCTGGTTCCTTACTGTCCTCTGCGGCACGGGTCATGTCGTGTACACCATGTTCCCGATCATTTATGATATTTCTATCAAGCAGAATATCCGCCCGGAACGTCCGATGGCGGTATCGTCCATCGCATCCCAGATGGGGATCTCGGCATCTCCTGTATCGGTCGCTGTCGTTTCCATCGTAGGCTTCATGGCGGTGGCGGGCTACACCTTCAACCTGCTGCAGATCCTTGCGGTGTCCATCCCTGCGACTTTGATCGGCGTCATCTGTGCGGCTCTTGTCAGCTATAAGAGAGGCAAGGATCTTGAGAATGATCCCACGTTCCAGGAAATGATCAAGGATCCGGAACAGAAGGCCTATGTCTTTGGCGAGAATGAATCGCTGCAGGGCAAGGAGCTGCCGCCTTCTTATTATCATGCGACCATCATTTTCCTCGTGGGGATCATCCTCATCGCGATCCTGGGCAATTTCCCGGATCTTCTGCCGCACTTTGCTGATGCGAAGGGCAAGATGAAGGCGATCTCTATGACGACGGTCATCCAGATCATCATGCTCCTGATCTCTGCGATCATTCTCTTCGTCTGCAAGACGAAGGCGAAGGAGGTCGGAAACAGCCAGGTCTTCCGTGCGGGGGTCGTCGCACTGGTCTCTGTATACGGTGTCGCTTGGATGGCGGATACCTATTTTGCGAATCATATGTCGATCCTGAAGACCTTCCTGGGCTCTGTCGTTACGGCATATCCATGGGCGTATGCGGTCGTTCTCTTCTTCACCTCGAAGCTAGTCAATTCTCAGGGCGCGGCCGTCGCTATCGTCATGCCGATGGCACTCAATCTGGGCATGGATCCGATCATGGTGCTGTCTTTCATCCCTGCCTGCTATGGTTACTTCTTCCTGCCGACCTACCCGTCGGATCTGGCGTGCATCGGCTTTGACCGTTCCGGTACGACAAGGATCGGGAAGTTTGTCCTGAACCACAGCTTCATGCTGCCGGGGCTCACCGGTGTCGTGACAGCCTGCGTCGCCGGCTTCATCATCGCACATGTGCTGTACTAAGACATATATGAGAGACTAAGAAAACGCTCCTGTCGAACATTCGACGGGAGCGTTTTTTCGTGTGTGGTGGCAGAAGTCAGAAGTCTAAAGTCTAACGTGTCTTTGTCTAATCCCCAAGTCCCCAGTCTCTCACAACTCACTAAAGAGCGGTGAGTACATCATAAAGAGGGTACAGGTGGTGATCGTGGTG
>JAIJLI010000119.1 GCA_022722495.1 Dialister sp.
CTAAAAAAAGTCGGCGAAGCCGCCACGAGAGCCCTGAACCTTGAACCCTGAACCTTGAACCAAATGAAAGCAAAGTAAAAAGGGGCTGTGAAGAAATGAGGATTCATTTCTTCACAGCCCCTTTTTTATATGTCTCACATTATTTATGTTCAAAAATATCGACACGGCGAGCGGCAGCGTGATCCTTGCTGTCACTGTCTGCCCCTTTCACCATTTCGACCAGCTTTGTCGCATCGACGCCCTGAGAGACAGCGTATTCCTTGACGCTCTTCACGCGCTGGGCAGCGAGCTCTTTGTTGTACTCTGCGCTGCCGGTCGGATCCGCACGGCCGACGAGCTTGAAGACATGGCCGGTTTCCTTGGCCTGCTTTACGAACGCATCCAGATTCACCTTCTGGGCATTCTGGATATCTGCCGAGTCACTCTCAAAAAGGACACTGTTCAGATAGTAATCATTTTCCGCTGCCTTAGCCGGTGTTTCTGCCGGAGCCTCCGTCTTTACGACACTTGTATCAGCAGACTCATCTTCTTCGAAATCATAATTCTTCGAAGGTTCTTCCTCATAGGAAGCGACCGGGTCATGTCCGCCGAAACGATAGGAGACGCCTGCCAGGAATCCCTTATAAGAGACATTGCGGTCACTGTTTCCGCGAGTATTCATATAGCGATAGCCAGCCGTCAGATCCACATCACTGTCGACAGCCATATTCACGCCGGCTTCCCACATGGAGGTCTCTTCCGTGCCGAGAGCCCCTTTGGCATAGACATCGACGACGTCCGTCACAGGCTGACGGGCTACGATGCCCAGTTGGAAAATGTTATTGGTGGCTTTGCCATTATCCAGCATCCAAGACGGATAGTCCTTCATGGCGATGCGGTTCCACCCCGCAAAAGCAGCGACCTGCGGATGCAGGGAGTACACGGCATTGAGTTCATTCATATTTCCATTCGTATGATCTGTGTGAAGGCCGGTGTACTGGTACTGCGCTGCCCATTTATCGGTGATCCCATAGCTCACGCCGCCCAGGAAATTCCATTCTCCATCCGACTTGTAGCCGGCGGTGCGAGCCGCCGAATCCCACATGCCTGCATTGATCTCAAATTCACCCGGACGGAAGGTCGTCTGCGGGGATGCGAATGCGGTCGTAGAGATCGCAGCCAGCGCCAGCATCATAGCGATTGTCTTTTTCATGATCTTCACCTCGTAGAAAAAATCAGGGAAAGTGTCATAGGATATTGGTCATATATCTTATTATATCATTCCATGTAAAGGAGAAGAGTTGGCGGATTCAGGGTTAGCCCACGGAGTTTTGATAGCGCTTCGCGCGCATCGTTATTTCGAGCGTAGCCCTCGATCTTTATTGCAGAACGTTCATCGCCTGACGTGAGACAGCACCAGGACATCGTTTTCCCTAGGTGCATACACGCTGATTCCCGCAGTGCAGTAAAGATCCCTCGGCTACGCTCGGGATGACGATACCGGCGAATCCCAGTCACCAGTCCCTAGTTTCCGCCTTTCATCATATCCTGCATTTCTTCGATCATGCCGACATTGCCGCTTTCGATGAGACGGCGGAATTCGTCGAGCTGGTTCTTGATCTCCTTTGACATTTCCGGAAATTCCGGCGCAATATCGCGCAGCGCCCTGATGACGATCTGCGAGACGACGTAGCGGGTATACCACTTGTTATCCGCCGGAACGATGTACCACGGCGCAGCCTTTGTGCTGGTCGCCGTGATCATCTCGCTGTAAAGCTCCTGATAGCGGTCCCAGTAGCGGCGTTCATTGATATCTGCCATAGAGAATTTCCAGTTTTTCTTCTTGTTCAGGATGCGCTCGGCCAGACGGTCGCGCTGCTCATCCTTAGAGACATGGAGAAAGATCTTGATGACATGGAAGCCATTCTCCCCCAGATAGCGCTCCCAGTCCTTGATCTGCCGGTAGCGGGTATCCCAGATATTTTTATTGACCAGATTCTGCGGCAGCTTGTCCTCTTTGATGAGGTCATGCACGCGGGTCACGATGACATCCTCATAGTGGGAACGGTTGAAGATGCCGATATCCCCGCGGCGCGGCAGCGCACGATTGATACGCCACATGTAGTCGTGGTCCTTTTCTTCACTGTTCGGCTGCTTGAAGGAAACGACATGGACGCCATTCGGATCCAGATGCGAGAAGACGTGCTTGATCGTCCCGTCCTTGCCTGCCGCATCCATCGCCTGCAAGACGATAATGAGCCCATAGGTACTCTGTGCATAGAGCTTTGCCTGCAAGAGATTGATCTCTTCCAATGCTTCCGGGAAAGCAGCTGTCTTGACGGCTTCCTTGTCGATGTCGATATCGCAGGCCGTGGCGATCTTTTTGAGGTTGATCTTATCGCCTTCCTTGGCACGATAGCGGTCAATGTCGATCTTGATCTCAGGCATTTCTTTTTCCATGGTCGTTCTCTCCTTTTGATAATGATTGTTGTTATAAGTGTATTTGTTTCACGTGAAACAGGAAACGGAGCCTAGGTCTCATCCGCAAGCGGAAAGGATCTCACGCTGACGCCCAAAATGGCGGCGCAAGAGAGTCTAAGCCAAGCCGCCTTACTTCTTGATCGCCTGCTGGATCTCTTCGAGCGACTTCACATCCACAGAGGAGATGAGTTTTTTGAATTTTTCGAGCTGCTCGGCGATGTCGGGAGCCAGCGGCGGGAACTGGGGATCGATCTTCTTCAGTGCCTGCAGTGTGATCTGCGAGACGACGTAGCGGGTGTACCACTTATTATCCGCCGGAACGATATACCACGGCGCATAGTCTTTCGATGTTTTGGAGATCATTTCTCCGTAAATTTCCTGATACTGGTCCCAGTACTGGCGCTCACGCATATCTGCCATGGAGAATTTCCAGTTTTTCTGCTGATTGAAGATGCGGTCCATGAGGCGCTTCTGCTGCTCCTCTTTGGATACATGCAGAAAGATCTTGACCATGGGGAAGCCGTTGGCTGCCAGATATTTTTCCCAGTTTGTGATCTGCTCATAACGCTCTTCCCAAATGTCCTTGTGAATGAGATCCCTCGGAAGCTGCCCCTGATGGATCAGATCATGAATGCGCGTCACGATGACGTCTTCATACTGCGAACGGTTGAAAATGCCGATATTTCCGCGCTCCGGCAGGGCTTTATTGATGCGCCACATGTAATCATGATCCTTCTCCTCACTTGTCGGCTGTTTGAAGGAGACGACCTTCACGCCGCCCGGATTGAGGCTCGCAAAGACATGGTTCACCGTACCGTCCTTGCCGGCCGCATCCATCGCCTGCAGGACGATGATGAGACCGTAGGTATTCTGAGCATAGAGTTTTTCCTGAAGCACCTTCAATTTTTCGATGGTTTCCGGAAAATATCTTTCCTTCACTTCTGTTTTCTCGATCTTCACATCGCAGGCTGTCGGAAAATCCTTCAGTGATATCTTTTCCCCTTCTTTGACGCGATACTGATCAATATCGATCTTTCCATTCTTACTCTCCGGCATACAGATCCTTCCTTTCTGTCTGACGGGCCATATATCCGCAGAAAATCAAGCCCATTTCTTTCGCATTTGCTTTTATTATAGTGCATTTTCCCCATATGCATTTAATAAAAAAGCAATAGAGACCGTTATAGAAAATTTATTCACAAAGCCGGAAGAAGGCAGGCTATAGTATAATAGAAGTAATGAGTGATCCGGGATCGGGCTTACGCTCTTTTCTCCCCCGGCAGCTCCTTCCTATGAAATGAGCCTGTCAGTTTCAACGGGTCCATTGGGTGCTGAGGGGCAAAAGGAGCGCACGATCCCTAAAGCGTCCCATGTTTATGCACTTCGCAGTATTTTTCATTTCTCATTTCAACGGAGGCCCTTATGGACGAAGACAAGAAACCCACCGGAAAACGGTTTCGACGGATGGATACGATCTCCAGCGTGTTTTCCTCCTCCGACCTGAACCATCGGCTCTTCGGTCACGAAGGATTCCAATTCTTCCTCTTACAGAAACGTTGGGAAAAGTTGGTGGGCCAGGTGATGGCGAAGGAGTCCTATGTCTCAAGCTATAAGAATGACGTGCTCTTCGTGACTGTCACGAATTCCGTCTTTCTCCAGCAGCTCTATGTCATCAAGAACGATATCCTTTCGCGCCTGTCGGAGGATGAATTCGGAAAGCGATTCACAGATATCCGCTTCATCGCCGGTCCGCGAAAGAAGAAATACCAGACCTTCACGACCTTAGATCCCATCAATCGTGCGATCGAAAAGGAGCAGCGCATGTATGACCAGCCGCTGACAGACAAGGAGACCGACTGGATCCGGCACTGGGTCGATACGCATGTGGAAAAGGAAGCTCTGCAGGCTCCCTTTTCCGACATGATGAAGGCTGTCCTCCAGATCCGAAAAGGCGAGCTCGCCGCCGGCTACCACCCCTGCCAGCGCTGCGGCGCACTCACGCCGCCGGATACCTCGCTCTGCAGCAGCTGCGAGCGCAAAAACCGTCAGGAAAATCGCGCCCGCGTCATCGAGCTGCTTCGAAGGAATCCGCATTTCACCTTTCAGGAGGTCACGAGCCGTTTCCCCTGTACCTATCCGCTCTATGAGTCCTGCGTGAATCAGCTGATCCACGGGTATAAGGAGCGCATTTTTCATCAATTTGCCCGCCCGGATGAGAAGGGCCGTCTCCTCGCTCTCCTGACCCATCGCCCCATCGAGTCCATGACGGATCAGGAGGCGGAGGAAGCACTGAAAAAGCTCCCCAAAAAGTCATGGTGAGAAAAGGGATACGATCGGCCGTTTCTAAGCCGCCGTCCCCTTCCCTGCTGCACCTATTTCCACCAATAAAAAGGGGCTGTGAAGAAATGAATCCTCATTTCTTCACAGCCCCTTTTTACTTTGCTTTCATTTGGTTCAGGGTTCAGGGTTCAGGGTTCAGGTGGCGGCTTCGCCGCCTTTTTTTTTAGAAGATGGTATTCTCGTATCGCAGCCTTCCCCTCTAGGGAATGCTATTAAGTTAAGCGGCAGAACGTTCTTGGCTCCCCATCGGGGGAGCTCCCCGAAGGGGTTGTGCAAGAGAACTGGATTTTTAGGAGTGAAGCGACGCGAAAATCCAGTGAGACGCCATTTCGAACGAAGTGAGATGAGGGGGCTACGTAGCGGTATTGCATAAAAGTGTTGGAATATCGATAGCATCGGACCATTCAACATAGCACGCTATACCACTGGCATGCCCCTATTGCCTTCGGCACTTCCCCCGAAGGGGGAAGCAAGACGTTACGTAGCTAACGATTTCCTTAACTTAATAGCATTACCCCTCTAGGGGAAGGTGCCCCGAAGGGGCGGATAGGGTGACTATGGCATGTTTTTATTTATTTTACATTTCTATCACAGTCCCCATGCCGGCAAGTGCGGGATCGGTCCCGGTCATGAGTGTCTGGATCTTCTCTTTTTCCAAATACGCCATCAAGGCCTCTCTGCGCGCGGCATCGAGCTCGCTTCCGATGTCGTCTAAGAGCAGTACGGGATAGGAGCCCGTTTCCTCTTTGATGAATTCCATTTCCGAGAGCTTCATCGAAAGGATCGCTGTCCGCTGCTGTCCCTGCGAGCCATAAGCGGCGATATCTAGCCCGTTCAGAAGAAATCGGAGGTCATCCCGATGCGGGCCGACAGAGGTATGCGCCAGACGGGCATCCATCTCACGATGCTGAGAAAGCATCATCAGGTACCACTCCACCTCGGTGTGCGCCTCTTCTTCCCCCTGCTGCACATAGCGAATGGAAAGCGTCTCCTTCTCCCCCGTCAGATACCGCTCCAGCAAAGGGACCTTACGGTTCATCTTCGCGACCGTTTCCAGACGCTTCTTCACGAGGTAGGCTGCCCCCTTGGCGATCTGCATATCCCACAGATCCACTTCTGCTTTGCGTCCGGAGAGCTGCGCCTGACGGAAGGCCGCATTGCGCTGCTGCACGGCCCTGTTGTAGGAGAGGAGCGTCTCGTAGTAGCGGGGAGAGACCTGTGAGATCTCCATATCCAGAAAACGGCGGCGGATGAGCGGCGCGCCTTTGATGAGCTGCAGCTCATCCGGTGTGAAGAGGACCGTCCGGAAGAGCCCTAGAAGCTCCTTGCGGCGGATCGGCGTATCATTCAGATAGAATTTCTTCCCCTGCCCGCGCACCATGCGGATCTTCAGCACATGCGAGGTCTGATGCACGCGGTAGGTCAAGAGAATCGAGCCCTCCTCCGCGCCGAGCCGGATCATGTCATTGTCATTTGCCGTGCGAAAGGACTTCCCCACGGAGCTGTAATAGATGGCCTCGATGAGATTCGTCTTGCCGCAGCCATTGGGGCCGGCGATGAAGGTCAGTCCCTTTCCGGGCTCTATGGTTTTGTCATCCAGATTTCTGATATGGATCAGACGAAGCTTTTCGCAGTACATGGGAGATCCTTTCGTAGTTCCTGACTCGCAGTGGTTTCATTTCTTTCTCTTATTATACCCCATTTTCCCCACGAAAAAAGGCGATGTGAAATAACGATCATCTCATTTTCGCGTTCCATCTGCCGCGGGGGAAGTGCCGAAGGCAATATGTGCAAGCGAACTGGATTTTTAGGAGCGAAGCGACGCTAAAATCCAGTGAGACGCCATTTCGAGCGCAGCGAGAT